>NZ_LABX01000184.1 GCF_001043915.1 Methylobacterium aquaticum
GGCCCTCGCCGAGCGGGTCGGGCTGTCGCAATCGCCGTGCTGGACGCGGCTGCGGCGCCTGGAGGAGGCGGGGCTGATCCGCGACTACGTCGCCGTCCTCGATCACCGGGCGCTCGGCATCCCGGACGTGGTCTTCATCGAGGTGACCCTCGACAAGCACGACGATTCGGTGCTGGAGGCGTTCGGCAGCGAGATCCTGCGCATCCCCGAAGTGCTGGAGGTGCATCTGGTGACCGGCGAGTACGATTACATGATCAAGGTCGCGGTCAGCGGCACCGCGCATTACGAGCGGTTCCTGCGCGAAAAGCTCTACCGGATCCGCGGCATCCGCCAGTCGCGTTCGGTCTTCGCCCTGCGGACCCTGAAGCAGGAGGTTTCGGTCGATCCGGTCGCCATTGCCCGGCAGGCGCCCTGACGCGGCCTCCGCCTCGGCCGTGCGGCCGTCCGCATCCCAGGCAGGATTCCGCGGCGCGGCCCCGAGAGGTTTGCAGAGGATCGGGGCCCGGCTTTACCGCGCGTCCCGCCGCATCCGCACGTGATCGCGCGTGATGGCGTCGAGGTTTGGCGTGCCGAGCAGCGTCATCGCGTTGTCGAGTTCGCTCCGGCAGATCTCGATCGTCCGGGAGACGCCCTCGGTCCCGCCGGCCGAGAGGCCCCAGAGGAACGGGCGGCCCAGGCTGCAAGCGGTGGCGCCGAGCGCCAGGGCCTTGATCACGTCGGTGCCGCGGCGCACGCCGCCATCCAGGATGATCTCGGCCCGGCCCGCCACCGCCTCGGCCACGTCCGGCAGGGCGGTGATCGCCGCCGGCACGTCGTCGAGCTGGCGGCCGCCATGGTTGGAGACGATCACCGCCTCGATGCCGAGGGAGACCGCCCGCTCGGCATCGGCCGGGTGCAGCAGACCCTTGAGCGCCATCGGGCCGCGCCACTGGTCGCGGATGCGCCCGATGTCGTCCCAGTTCGCCGAGGGGTCGAACAGCGAGGCGACGTGCTGGGCGACGCTGGTGAAGCCCGGGCCCGCCACCGCGAAATTGCCGAAGCCCAGCCGGGACCGGGCGGCCCCGGCGAGCCAGGCCGGCCGGCGGGCGAGGTCGAGGGCGGTGGAGAGGCGCGGCCGCAGCGGCATGGTGAAGGCGTTGCGCAGGTCGCGCTCGCGCCGCCCCTGCACCGCGAGATCGACGGTGAGGCAGAGCACCCGGTAGCGCGCCGCCACGGCGCGGCACAGCAAGGCCCGCATCCATTCGCGGTCGCGCAGGAAGTAGAGCTGGAACCAGCGCTCGCCCTCGGGCACGCCCGCCGCCACCTGCTCGATCGAGGCGACGGAGTTGGTCGACAGGCAGTAGGGAATGCCGGCCCGCGCGGCGGCCTGCGCGCCTGCGACCTCGCCATCGGGCCAGAAGAAGCCGGCGAGCCCCGTGGGCGCCATCATCAGCGGCAGGGACGCGCGACACCCGAGGATCGACCGGGACAGGTCGCGCGTGCCGACATCGACGCCGACCCGCGGCATCAGCATCCAGGACTCGAATGCCTCGACATTGTCGCGCAGGGTGCGCTCGTCCTCGGCGCCGCCGTCGATGAAATCGAACACCGCCTTCGGCAGCCGCCGGGCCGCCAGGGCGCGCAGATCCGCGATGGTGTGGGCCCGTTGCAGCCGGGCAGTCAGGCGGGTCCGGGTGGGCGCCGCCGCCGGGGCCATCACGGGCGGCGGCGTCAGGGCGGAGGACGGCCGAGGGGCCAGGGCCCGCCCGGTGTGACGCTCGTTGGCATCCACGCTCGCTTCCCTCCGGTTCTCCGATCCGGTCGTCGGGACGGGTAGCACCGGCGCGCGGCCCCTCGCAACACGGGGAACGGCGGAAGCGGCCATGCGTCGAATCCCACACACTCGCGGGCGGCACGGTGGCAACATGGCGGATCGGCACAAGGGCGAGGATGAGGACGGGGCCGAGCGCGACGCAATCGAGGACCGTTCGGCGCCGCCCGCCACGGTCGTCCACGAGGTGGTGCGCAAGCAGGGCCAGGAGGAGCTGGCGCGCCCCGCCGGCTCGCTGCTCTGGTCCAGCGTCGCGGCCGGCATCGCCATCACGGCCTCGGTGATCGCGCAGGGCGCCCTGCACCACAAGCTGCCGGCCGGGATGGGGGGCCGCACCCTCGTGGCGCAGCTCGGCTATCCCCTCGGCTTCGTGATCGTGATCCTCGGCCGGATGCAGCTCTTCACCGAGCAGACCATCGTGACGGTGCTGCCCCTCGTCACCCGGCCGAGCGGGCGGGCGCTGGCCGGCACGGCGCGGCTCTGGGCGATCGTGCTCCTCGGCAACCTCCTCGGCACCGCAGCGGCGGCGGCGGTCAACACCTGGGGTGGGGTGGTGAGCCCGGACCTGCTCGCCGCGATGCTGGCGGTGTCGCGCGAGAGCCTGCTGCACAAGGCCCCGCTGGATCTCCTGCTCCGTGGCATCCCGGCGGGCTTCCTGATCGCCACGGTGGCCTGGCTGCGGGCGGCGTCGAGCGACGGCGAATTCTGGATCGTCCTGACCCTGACCTTCGCGATCGTTCTCGGCGACTTCACCCACGTGGTGGCGGGGGCGGCCGAGGCGTTCCTGCTGCTCTGCGCCGGCGAGGCCGGCCCCGGTCAGGTTTTCGGCGGGATGATCCTGCCGGCCCTCGCCGGCAACGTGATCGGCGGCACCGGCCTGTTCGCGCTCCTGGCCCATGCGCAGGTGCGCCAGGAACTTTGAGGTGAAGAACTCTGAGGTGAGGAACTCTGAGGTGAAGAACTCTGAGGTGAGGAACCCTGACGTCCCTGCGCCTGTTGCGCTGCGGCGGCCTGCCGATGGCCGCCTCGCATCCCGCTTGGTAGGGAAGGCCCGACCCGTGCGCGCGAAGGAAGACCCATGAGCTTCGTCCAGGTGAGCTTCGTCCAGGCGGCCTTCGGCCGGTTCAAGCAGACTGTGACGGCCTATGCGGGCGACGCGCCGCTGATGCGGGCGGCGGTTTCGGCCTGCGCCAACGTGATCGTGGCCGATGGCGAGGTGGCGGGGGCGGAGTTCGAGGCGGCGCTGAAGGGCATGCTGGCCGATCCGATCCTCGAGAAGGGCTATGACAGCCTGATGCTGGAGGAGGAACTCTACGACGCGATCGGCCGCGCCCGCACCCGGGCCGGGCGGAGGCAGAACCTGCACTTCATCGAGGCCCTCGCCGAGCGCCCGGCGGAGCAGCGCCAGAGCGTCTTCCTCATCGCCGCCGACGTGGCCGATTTCGAGGGCATCAGCTCCTCCGAGCACCGGGCCCTGACCGAGGTGGCGGCGGCGCTCGGGCTCGACCGGGACACGCTGCTGTCCTGACGCCTCATATCAACGGCCGACGATGCTGACGCATCGGTTCGATCTCGGGCAGGCCGAAGATCGACGCGGCCGTTGACTCCATCTCGCATTGTCGATGCCAAGCCCAGATGTCCGGGATTTGAGGCTTGGCGAAGATCCGCGAACGGCACCAAAGGTCGTTTTCTTTCGACCGTTGCTATCACCCCTCGCGCAGCGCGCTCGGCGGTCGGTCGTGCAGGCGCGACCACGCCCGGCGGAGCTGGCGCGGCGAGGCGAATCCGGCCCGCTCGGCGACGTGCTCCATGTCGAGGCGGGTCCGTGCCAGGAGATCGCGGGCCAGCGCCACCCGCAAGCCGTTGATGTAGCTCGGCAGACTCATCCCGGCATGGCGGTTGAACAGCCGCGACAGGTGGCGCGGGCTGGTGGCCGCGAGGTCGGCGAGCGATTCCAGGCTCCAGGCCCGGGCCGGATCGGCGCTGACCGCGTCCTGCACCCGGTGGATCGCCGGGTGGAGGTGGTTGCGCCCCTCCAGCCAGGGCGAGAGTTGCGGGTCGTGGCCGGCCCGGCGCAAATAGACCACGAGGTAGCGCGCCACCGCCGCCGCGCAGGCCGGATCGACCAGGCGCGCCACCAGGTGCAGCATCAGGTCGATCCCGGCGGTGATGCCGGCGCTGGTCAGGCGCTCGCCATCCTCGACGAACAGCCGGTCCTCCAGCACCCGGGCGGCGGGGGCGAGGGCGGCCAGGTCCGCACAGGCCCCGTGATGGGTGGTGCAGGCATGCCCGTCGAGGAGCCCGGCCCGGGCCGCCAGCAGGGCGCCGGAGCAGATCGAGACCAGGCGGTGGCCGGGCCTCACCTGCGCCCGCAGCCAGGCGACGATCGCCGCCTCGGCCGCGCGCTCGTGGTCGCCCGGAGGATCGAGATCCCCCAGCACCAGCTCCGCCGTGCCGGCGAGGACCACGATCGCCCCCTCCGGCAGCGGTGCGGGCAGGGGCGCGAGGCCCGAGAGCCCGAGCCCGATCGAACTCGTCACCTTGGGGCATGGGCCGACATGGCTCACGCAGAACCGTACCCGGTCCTGGATCAGGTTGGCCTTGCGCATGACCTCGACGGGCCCGGCCACGTCGAGGAGCAGGGTGCGCGGCGGACAGACCACCACGACCGCAATGTCGGCCGGCGCGCTCACGCGGCGAGGCGGGACGCCGGCCCGGAGAGTGCCTCCGCGACCGTGGCGATGCGGGCGAAGCGGGTGGCGAGGACCAGTTCGGTGCGGGCCCGGATCTCGTCGGCGCTCCAATGCCGCCCCGCGGCATCGGTCATCGCGAAGGTGAGCGTCGCCTCGGCGACGTAATCGACGCCGTAGCCGAGATCCGAGGCGTGGCGGGTCGTGGTCTCGCAGCACTGTTCCGTGCGGATGCCGCTGACGATCAGCCGGCGGATGCCGGTCCGGGTCAGCCAGACATCGAGCCCGCTGCCGACCAGGGCAGAATGGCGCCGCTTATGGAACACCGCATCGGGCGTCAGCCGCAGGGGCTCCAGGGTACGGACATGACCGGAGGCGAGGGCGAACGGGCCCTGATCCTCGATGTGGAAGATCTGCACGACGGGGACGTTTTGCGCCACGGCACCGTCGATCAGGGCCTGCTGGCGATCGAGGAAGCGGGGCAGGTCCACCTCGTCCCAGTAGGGGCGGTGGCGGAAGGACTCTTGCACGTCGATGACGATGAGGGCGGTGTCCGGCATGGCCGTGTTCCTTAGCGGGTGGGACGGCGCCAGGATAGGCGCCGCCACGGGTCCCGAAAGGCCGCGCCCGGACCGGAAGCGGACGAAAAAGGACAGAGGATCAGCGTGCCGCCGCCACCGCCACGCCGGCCCCGACCATGACGCCGCCGGCGACCCGGTTCGCCCGCCGGACCGCCGCGCGGGTGCGCAGGGCCCGCCGCAGCCGGCCGGCGAGCAGCACGTGGCCGCCGATCACCACGGCCTCGATTGCGACGATCACCGCCGCCAGGATCCCGACATCCGCCGGGGTGAGGGCGGCGCCGACGACGTTCGGCAGCAGGGCGAGGTAGAACAGTGGCATCTTCGGGTTGCCGAGATTGAGCGCGATGCCGGTCAGGACACTCGCCGCCAGACCGGGCCGCGCGCCGCCCGTGCGCTCCGCCGGCAGGACCGGCTCCGCGGTCCAGAGCCGGATCCCGGCCCAGACCAGATAGGCGGCGCCCGCGTCGCGCAGCACGGTCATCACCGCCCCCAGCTCCTGCGCCACCACGGCGAGGCCGGTGACGGCGAGGACGAGGAATGCCAGGATGCCGACGACCATGCCGAACCCATAGGCGATCCCGGCGCCCGGCCCGTGCGACAGGGTCCGGGCGACGATGGTCATGTTGTCAGGCCCTGGACTCGCGGCGAAGACCAGGAAGGCGGCGGCGAAGGCGAGAAGCGTGGTCGGATCCATGATGGCCTCCGGATCACCGTTGGGGACAGGCCGCCCAATCAAGATCCGGACCACGTGTGCCGCAAGGTCAGACCGGGGCGACGGCCGGCTCGCGGTCGCCGCGGCGGCGTCCGTGGCGCAGGGCCAGCAGCAGGGCGAGGGCCGTTCCCGCCGCGGCGGCGCCGACCAGCGACACCGCCGGGAAGCCGAGGCCGGCATCGATCACCGCGCCGCCGAGGGCGGCCCCGATCGCGTTGCCGAGGTTGAAGGCGCCGATATTCATCGCGGAGGCGAGGTTTGGCGCCTTGGCCGCCGCGCGCACCACCTGCATCTGGAGCGGCGGGACGATGGCGAAGCTCGCGACGCCCCACAGGAAGATCAGCGGCACGCTGGCCCATGCCGAGTGCATGCCGGCCGCGAACAGCACCAGGAGCACGATGAGGCCCGCCAGCGAGCCGAGCAGCGTCCGGTCGAGGGAGCGGTCCGCCAGTCGCCCGCCGAGCCAGTTGCCGACGGCGAGACCCAGCCCATAGACGACCAGCATCGCCGTGACGAAGGCGGAGCCGGCCCCGGTCTCCACCCGCAGGATCGGCGCGATGTAGGTGAAGACGGTGAACATCGCGCTGGCCCCGAGCACGGTCAGCAGCAAGGCGGCGAGGACGGGGCCTTGCCGCAGCGCCCTCAGCTCCGCCCGCATGTCGGAGCCGGCCTCCACCGGAAGCGGCGGCAGCGAGAGCCGCAACGCCAGCATGGCCGTGCCGCCGATCGCCGCGATGCCGAGGAAGACGATGCGCCAGCCCATCTTCTCGCCGATCCAGGCCGCGAGCGGCACGCCGCCGATCGTCGCGAGGGTCAACCCGGAGAACATCGCGGCGACCGCCGAGGCGCGCCGCTGCGGCGGCACGACCCCCGCCGCGACCACCGCACCGATGCCGAAGAAGGCGCCGTGGTTGAAGGAGGTGACGACCCGGGCGGCGAGCAGCGTGCCGTAGCCGCCGGCCAGCCCCGAGAGCAGGTTGCCGAGCGTGAACACGCCCATCAGGCCGATCAGCAGGGCGCGGCGCGGCGTGCGGGCGAAGAGCAGCGTCATCAGCGGTGCGCCGACGAGGACGCCGACGGCATAGGCGCTCACCAGGAGCCCGGCCGCCGGAATCGAGACCCCGAGATCGGCGGCGATGGTCGGCAGCATCCCCATCGGGGCGAATTCGGTGACCCCGATGCCGAAGGCCCCGATCGCGAGGGCCAGGAGGGGTGGGTTGATGGTCATGGGAGGCATCTCCGGTTGTTCCGGTCCGGAACTATGTTGACCACCGAGAGGCCGGTAGACAGGCTCATGGACCAGGATCTGTGCGTGGAAAGCACGAATGCCGCGAGAGACCACCGACCGGGCCGGAGACATGGCGGTCTTCGCCGCCATCGTCCGGGCCGGCAGCCTGTCGGGCGCCGCGCGGGCGCTGGGCCTGACCCCCTCGGCGGTGAGCCGGATCGTCGCCCGGATCGAGGCACGGCTCGGCGTGCGCCTGATCGTGCGGACGACGCGCCGCCTGCATCTCACGGCGGAGGGCGAGGTCTATGCCCGAGCGGCCTGCCGCGTGCTGGCCGATCTCGACGAGGTCGAGAGCACCATCGCCGATCAGGCGTCGCCGCGCGGCAAGGTCCGGGTCAGCGCTGCCACCGCCCATGGCCGCCTGGTCGTGGTGCCGCTGCTGGCGGAGTTCGTCGCGCGCCACCCCGAGATCACCGTCGAGATCGATCTGAGCGACCAGATCGCGGACGTGCTCGGCGGGCGGACCGACGTGGCGATCCGCTTCGGTCCGCTGGCCGACAGCCCGCTCACCGCCCGCCGCCTCGGCGAGACCGGGCGCATGGTGGTGGCGGCGCCGTCCTACCTCGCCCGGGCCGGCGTGCCGCGGGTCCCGGCCGATCTCGCGCGGCACAATTGCCTCGATTTCAGCTTCCGGCGGATCGAGCCGGGCTGGCCCTTCCGCGAGGCGGGGCGCGACGTCCTGCTGGCGGTGCGGGGCAACCTCACGGCCAATAGCGGCGAGACGCTGGTGCAGCTCGCCGTCCAGGGCGTCGGCATCACCCGGGTGGGGACCTTCCATATCGGCGAGGATCTGGCGGCCGGCCGGCTGGTTCCGCTCCTCGAAGCCTACAACCCGCAGGACCGCGAGAGCATCCACGCGGTCTTCGTCGGCGGCGCCACGGTTCCGGCGCGGGTGCGCGTCCTGGTCGACTTCCTGGCCGAGCGGATGCGCGCCCGATCCCCCGATGGCTGACCCCGTCGACGGGGCGTCCCCGTCAGTGCTCTCCGACCTTTCCGAGATGCAGCAGCACCGCCTCCGCCACCGCGTCCGGCGCCTCGCGGGTCGGGAAATGGCCGATGCCCTCCAGCTCCACCCGCCGGTACGACCCGGTGAAATGCTGCTCCTGACCGGAGAACGACGCCGGCAGCACGCAGGTGTCGGCTGCGCCGTTGATGACCAGGGTCGGCACCGCGATGCTGCCGGCCTGCTCGGCCGCCTGCCGCAATTCGGCGAAGCGCGGGTCCGGCGCGTCTGCGCCCCAGCGCGAGCGGTAGAAGTTGAGCGTGACCGCGGCCCAGTCCGGGTTCTGGAACGATGGGACCGACGTCGAAAACGTGTCGTCGGTGAACCAGGGGCCGGGCGGGCTCCAGGCGACCCATTGCTCGCGGGCGAAGGCGACGGGATTCTCGCGCACGAAGGCGGCCCCCGGCTCGGTGTTCATGAACCACTGGTACCAGAAGGCCCGCACCTGCGGCAGCGGCGGCACGCCGATGCGGCCGGGCGCCCAGGGCACCGAGAGGGCGGCGATGGAGGAGACCCGCTGCGGCCGGGCGGCGGCGAGCAGGTAGGCGACGCGCCCGCCCCAATCGTGCCCGACCACCGGCAGCCGCGAAAAGCCCAGGGCATCCATGAAGGCCAGGATGTCGGTGGCAAGCGCCGCCGGCTCGCCGGTCCGCGGCGCTTGGGGATCGAGGAACCTGGTCGGGCCGCAGCCGCGCCAAGAGGGCACGATGGTGCGCCAGCCGGCAGCGTTCAGCACCGGCACCACGCCGTCGAAGGTCCGCGGATCATCCGGCCAGCCATGCAGCAGCAGGACCGGCTGGCCCATATCCGGGCCCGACGCCTCGTAGGTGACCTCGACCTCACCGGCCGTGACGCTGTTGACGTCCATGGGCAATGCTCTCCGTCGCAAAACGCGAAGGGCGGGACCCGCGAAGGCCCCGCCCCTTGCACCTCTCCGGTGACCAGATGGGTCAGCCGATGATCTTGTCGATGGTGATCGGCAATTCGCGGATGCGCTTGCCGGTGGCGTGGAACACCGCGTTCGCCACCGCGGCGGCGGCCCCGACGATGCCGATCTCGCCAAGGCCCTTGACGCCCAGCGGACTGACCTTGTCGTCGTGCTCGTCGACGAAGATCACCTCGATGTCGTGGATGTCGGCATTCACCGGCACGTGGTACTCGCCGAGATTGTGGTTCATGATCCGCCCGAGGTTGTGGTCGAGCATCGACTCCTCTTCGAGCGCCGCGCCGATCCCCATCACCACCCCGCCGAGGATCTGGCTGCGGGCGGTCTTGAGGTTGAGGATCTTGCCGGCCGCGATGGCGCTGACGATGCGGGTCACCCGCACCACGCCGAGGTCCTCGTCGATCTTCACCTCGGCGAAGACCGCCGAATGGGTATAGGCCGAGAAGCGCAGGCTGGTGAGCATGCTCGGCTTGACCGTCTCGGTCGCGGCGACCCGCTCGGCACCGCCGGCCCGCATCGCCTCGGCGATCGACACTTTTCGCGAGGGGTCGTTCTGGAGCCGGATCTCCCCGCCCGCGAAGGTGACGTGGGCGAAGTCGGCATTGGCGAGCGGCGAGTTCGCCATGCCGCGGGCGTAGCCGAACAGTGTTTCCGCCACCGTCCGGCAGGCCGCCTGCACGGCGGCACCGGACGAGGCCGCGGTCCAGGAGCCGCCAGCGAGCGGCGCCTCGGGCAGTGCCGTGTCGCCGAGCCGGGTGGTGACGTGGTCGAGGTCGAGACCCAGCGCATCGGCGCCGATCTGGCTGAGGATCGTGTAGGTGCCGGTCCCGAGATCGGCAGTGGAACAGGCGAGTTCGAGCTTGCCGTCGGGCGTGAGCGTGGCGCTCGCGCTCGATTGCATCATCATCGCCTCCCACACGCCGGTCGCCATGCCCCAGCCGACCAGCTCGCGCCCGTCGCGCATCGAGCGCGGCTCGGGCTTGCGCCTCGACCAGCCGAACTTTGCCGCACCCTGCTCGTAGGCGGCGCGCAGGGCCTTCGAGGTGAAGTCCTTGCCCTCGCCCTCGTCGCGCTCGGCATAGTTGCGCAGGCGCAGCTCCAGCGGGTCGACGCCGGTGGCGTAAGCGAGTTCATCCATCGCCGATTCGAGGGCGAAGATGCCGGTGACGGCGCCCGGCGCCCGCATGTCGGACGGGGTGTAGGTGTCGATCTTGGCGAGCTTGTAATCGAGCGTGACGTTCGGGCAGTGGTAGAGCAGGCCCGACCAGTTGACGACCGCCTCCTGGTAATCCTCGAAGGTCGAGGTGCCGGCGACGGCATCATGGGTCAGAGCCTGGAGGCGCCCGTCGTTGTCGGCCCCGAGGGCGACGGTCTGGTAGGTCTCGGGCCGGTAGCCGAAGGTGAACATCTGGTCGCGGGTCAGCACCACCCGAACCGAGCGCTTGAGGTCGAGAGCGGCCGAGACCGCCAGATAAAGCTGGTATTGCGGCCGCAGCCCCGAGCCGAAGGCGCCGCCGACATACGGGGTGATGACCCGCACGTCCTCGGGCTTCAGGCCGAACACGCTACAGACATAGCCCTGCGAGTTGTTCACGCCCTGGATCTTGTCGTGGATGGTGAGTTTTCCATCGCCCTCGTAGACCACCGTCGAGGCGTGCGGCTCCATCGGGTTGTGATGCTCGATCGGCTGCTTGTAGTCCTGGCGGAGCTGGATCGGGGCCGCGTCGTAGGCGCCGGCGGCGTCGCCGCGCGGGTCCGGCGGCGGCTTGATGCCGGAGCGCTTCTTCGGCGGCACGTAGGCCGCGTCCCGATTCTTGTCGAGGTCGGTGTTCGGCACCTCCTCCGCATAGGTCACCTTGACGAGGCTGGCGCCGTAGCGCGCCAGATCGAAGCTTTCGGCGACCACGAGGGCGACCGGCTGGCCGCCATAGACGATCTCCGGGCCGTTCAGCGCCCGGAACGGCGACCCGGGGGGCGCGACCTGATCGCGGTAATTGTAGTCGAGCCAGGCGGTGCGCGGCTTGTTCTCGTGGGTGAACACCTTGATCACGCCGGGGACCGCCTCCGCGGCCCTGGTGTCGATCGCCGTGATGCGGCCCTTGGCGATGGCGCTCGACACGACCACGCCGTGGGTGAGGTCGGCGGCGGTGAACTCGGCCGCGTATTTGGCGGCGCCCGTCACCTTGGCGGGGCCGTCGAGCCGGCTTCGGGCGGTGCCGACGTAATGCGAGGGGGTGGCCATGGGGTACCTCAGGCGATGCGCTTGTCGGTCTGGGATTGCGGCGTGCCGGCGGCGGCCTGGCTCAAGCCCCGCACGATGGCGCGCCGCGCCAGCTCGACCTTGAAGGCGTTGTGGGAATAGGGCCGGGCCTCGGCCAGGATCACGTCCGCGGCCTCGCGGAAGGTCTCCGGCGTCGCGCGCCTGCCCTGGAGGCGCGCCTCGGCGTCCCGGTTGCGCCAGGGCTTGTGGGCGACGCCGCCGAGCGCGAGGCGGGCGGTGCGGATCGTGTCGCCGTCCATCTCGAGCGCGGCGGCGACCGAGACCAGCGCGAAGGCGTAGGACAGCCGGTCACGCAGCTTCAGGTAGGTGTAATTCTTGGAAAAATCCTCGTCCGGCAGGTCGACCGAGAGCACGATCTCGCCGTGCCGGAGCGTGGTGTCGCGGTGCGGCTCGTCGCCCGGCAGGCGGTGGAACTCCCCGAAGGTCACGCTGCGCCGGCCGTTCGGTCCCTCGACCTGCACGGTGGCATCGAGCGCCGCCAGCGCCACGCACATGTCGGAGGGATGGGTGGCGATGCAGGTGTCGGAGGCGCCCAGGATGGCGTGGATGCGGTTGACCCCGGTCATCGCCGGGCAGCCGCTCCCAGGCTCACGCTTGTTGCAGGGCGTGCCCTCATCGTAGAAATAGTAGCAGCGGGTGCGCTGGAGCAGGTTGCCGCCGGTGGTGGCGGCGTTGCGCAGCTGCGGCGAGGCCCCGGCCAGGAGCGCGCTGGCAAGCAGGGGATAGCGCTCGTTGACCAGCGGATCGTAGGCGACGGTGGCGTTGGGCACCAGGGCGCCGAGGCGCAAGCCGCCCTCGTGCTGGACGATCTCGTCGAGGGGCAGGCGGGTGATGTCGACGAGGCGGCCGGGCCGCTCGACATTGTACTTCATCAGGTCGACGAGGTTGGTGCCCCCGGCGATGACGCGCGCCGCCGGATCGGCCGCCAGGGCCAGCACGGCCTCCTGCACGGTGCCGGCGCGGGTATAGTCGAACCGGTTCATTCCGCGGCCTCCCGGAACGACGACGCCTTGTTCTTCAGGACATCCTCGACGGCGTCGACGATGTTCGAATAGGCGCCGCAGCGGCAGATGTTGCCGCTCATGTGCTCGCGGATTTCCTCGCGCGAGCGGGCCCGGCCCTCCTCGATCAGCGCCACCGCGGACATGATCTGGCCCGGTGTGCAATAGCCGCACTGGAAGGCGTCATGCTCGACGAACGCGGCCTGGACCGGGTGGAGGCTGCCGGTCGAGAGGCCCTCGATGGTGGTGACCGCCGCACCGTCCTTCTGCACCGCGAGAGCGAGGCAGGAATTGATCCGCTTGCCGTCGACGATCACCGTGCAGGCACCGCACTGGCCGTGGTCGCAGCCTTTCTTGGTGCCGGTGAGGTCGAGCTCTTCGCGCAGCAGGTCGAGGAGCGTGGTCCAGGGCGCGACGCGGAGCTGGCGCTCCTGCCCGTTGACCGTGAGGGTGACCGGGATCGTCACCGGTGGGGCGGAGGAGCCGCGTTCACTCAGCATGGGCCTGCCATCGATCGTGAGGGGGCCCGGCACCGGCGTGCGCCGACGGGGCGCGCAGCCCTTGGGCCGGGCGGCATACCCGATAACCGTTCCAGTGTGGGGTCGTTCCCCCAAGGCGGGCGATGGATCGGCAAGCGGATGGGAGGCCGGTGACCGCTTCGCGGAGCGATCCAGGACCCGTCGACCTGCCGGCGGTTTCCACACGCCTCATCCGCTTCGGGGATCTGCACCCGATCGGCCGCGCGCACGTTGTCGGGGCTGACGGACCTGTCGTGAGGAGCAGTCGGATGAGCGGAAGCACGCGCCCTACCGTGGTCGTGACCGGTGGCAGCGCCGGTGTCGGTCGCGCGGTTGCGGTCGCCTTCGGGCGCCGGGGCTGGAATGTCGGCATCCTGGCGCGCGGCCGGGCGGGGATCGCCGCGTCGGTCGAGGAGGTGAGGGCGGTCGGGGGCCGGGCGCTGGGTTACCGCGCCGACGTCGCCGATGCCCAGGCGGTCGACCGGGCGGCGGACGCCTTCGCGGAGGAGTTCGGCGGCATCGACGTCTGGGTCAACAACGCCATGGTGACGGTCTATGCCGAGGTGGCGCAGACGAGCCCGGACGAGTTCCGGCGCGTCACCGATGTCACCTATCTCGGCCAGGTCCACGGCACGCTGGCGGCCCTGCGCCACATGCGGGCGGCGGATCGCGGCACCATCGTGCATGTCGGCTCGGCACTCGCCTATCGGTCGATCCCGCTGCAATCGGCCTACTGCGCCGCCAAGTCGGCGGTGCGCGGCTTCGTCGACAGCCTGCGCACGGAATTGCTGCATCACCGCAGCGGCATCCGGCTCACCATGGTGCAGCTGCCGGCGGTGAACACGCCGCAATTCGACTGGGCCCGCTCGCGGCTACCGCGCCGCCTCGAGCCGGTGCCGCCGATCTTCCAGCCCGAGACGATCGCCGAGAACATCGTTCGCGCCGCCCATGATGCGCCCCGCGAGCTGTGGATCGGCACCCCGTCCTGGCTCGCGATCCTCGGGGCGCAGGTCGCGCCGGCCTTCAGCGACCATTACCTCGCCCGCCACGGCTACCGGGGCGAGATGACGGGCGAGCCGGCGGACCGGGGGCGGCCCGACAACCTGTACGACCCGGCCGATGGCCGTCACGACCACGGCGCCCATGGCCGGTTCGACGGGCAGGCGAAGGGCCGCGTCGTCGCGGCGGACCCGATGTGGCTGCATATCGGGATGATCGCGGCGGCGGGCCTGGTCGGCGGAGCGGCCCTGGTGGCGGCGCGGCGGAGCGGGCGGGAAGAGGCTCGCCTCGCCGGCGGCTGATGGGCGAGCGGTTCGGGGGGCGAGGGGAAAACCGTGCCTGATGCCAACGGCCCAAGATGCTGACGCATCGATTCGATCTCGGGCAGGCCCGGGATCGACGGGGCCGTCGACCCATCTCGAATTGTCGATGTCACGCCCCGATGTCCGGGACTTTGGGCTTGGCGGACATTCGAGAGCGGAGCCAGAGGTCGTTTCCAACGACCGTTGGCATAATCCCGGCTCGGAGAGGGCCTCAGAGCGGGACTCTCCGGCATGGAGAGCGCCAAAGCCACGCCCCCATGCCGAAGCGGTTCGCCCCCTACACCACCCGCAACAGCACGTGCTTCTTGCGGCCGAAGGACAGCTTCACCACCCCCTCCGGTGTCACGTCGCCGGTGCCGATGACCGCCCGCTCGTCGGTGACCGGCGCGTCGTTGACCTTGAGGCCGCCGCTCTTCACCTGGCGCCGCGCCTCGCTGGTCGAGGGCACGAGACCGGCATGCTCGGGCCCGAAGGCCGACAGCACGCCGAGGCCCGCCTCGATCGCGGCGCGGACGACCTCGACGGTCGGCAGGCTCTCGGCCAGGGCGCCTTCCTCGAAGGTGCGCCGCGCGGTCTCGGCGGCGGCGTCCGCCGCCTCGCGGCCGTGCAGCAGGGCGGTGGCCTCGGTGGCGAGCACCTTCTTGGCTTCGTTGATCTCCTGGCCCCCGAGCGCCTCGAGCCGGGCCACCTCGTCGAGGGGCATCAAGGTGAACAGGCGCAGGAAGCGGCCGACATCGGCGTCCTCGGTGTTGCGCCAGAACTGCCAGTACTCGTAGGGGCTCAGCATCTCCGCGTTGAGCCAGACCGCGCCGGACGCGGTCTTGCCCATCTTGGCCCCCGACGCCGTGGTCATCAGCGGGCAGGTGAGGGCGTGGAGCTGCGGCGTGCCGAGGCGACGGCCGAGATCGATCCCGGTGACGATGTTGCCCCACTGGTCCGAGCCGCCCATCTGGAGCGTCACGCCGTAGCGGCGGTTCAGCTCGACGAAATCGTAGGCTTGCAGGATCATGTAGTTGAATTCCAGGAACGACAGCTCCTGGTCGCGCTCCAGCCGCAGCCGCACGCTGTCCATCGACAGCATCCGGTTGACCGAGAAGTGCCGGCCGATCTCGCGCAGCATCTCGATGTAGTTGAGGGTAGTCAGCCACTCGGCGTTGTCGGCCATCACGGCGGCGTTGGACGTGGCGCCGAAATCGAGGAAGCGTGAGAAAGTCTTGCCGATCTCGGCCTTGTTGGCCTCGATCTGGTCCAGCGTCAGGATCTTGCGGCTCTCGTCGCGGCCGGACGGATCGCCGACGCGCGTGGTGCCACCGCCCATCAGCGCCACCGGCTTGCCGCCGGTCGCCTGGAGCCAGTGCAGCATCATGATCGAGAGCAAGTGGCCGATATGCAGCGACGGCGCCGTGCAATCGTAGCCGACATAGGCCGTCAGCCGGCTCTCGCGGGCGGCCTCGTCCACGCCCGCGAAATCGGAGCATTGATGGACGTAGCCGCGCTCCAGGAGGACGCGGAGGAAGTCGGAACGCGGCGCGAAGTCGGTGGGCGCGGCCATGGAACTCTCGATCAGTCTCGTGAAGGCAATCTGCCGTGGGCTCGGCGACAGCGCGGCGCCGCCATGCTAGCTCCGTCGGATTCGGAACGGGTCGGTCCATAGCAGTGCCGGCCCCGAAAGGCACGGGGGCGATTCGGCATGGCGATGCGGCGGGCGATCGGGCTGATGAGCGGCACCTCCCTCGACGGTGTCGACGTCGCCTTGATCGAGACGGACGGCGAGACGATCCGGGTCGAGCGCAGCCACAACGGCTATCTCGAGCCGCTCGGCCCCACCGGCTACCGCGCGTATTCCGACGACGACCGGGCGCTCCTGCGCCAGGCCCTCGTCGATGCCGAGGCCGTGACCGAGCGCAGCGAGCGGCCCGGATGCTTGACGGAGGCCGAGGCACTGGTGACGCGCCTCCACGCCGAAGCGGTCGAGAATTTTCTCTCCGCGAACGGCCTCACCCCCGCCGACATCGACGTGGTCGGCTTCCACGGCCAGACCGTGGTGCACCGGCCCGACCAGAAGATGAGCGTGCAGATCGGCGACGGCCGGGTGCTCAGCCGCCGCCTCGGCATCAAGGTGGTGTCGGACCTGCGCCACGCCGACATCGAGGCGGGCGGCCAGGGGGCGCCGCTGGTGCCGGTGTTCCATCGGGCGCTGGCGCTGGCCTCGGGCTTCACCGAGAGCCTCGGCATCCTCAACATCGGCGGCGTCGCCAACGCCACCCTGATCGCCCGCGACGGGACGATCCTCGCCTTCGACACCGGCCCGGGCAATGCGCTGATCGACGACTGGATGCGCGAGCGCACCGGCCATGCCCTCGACGACAACGGCCGCACCGCCGCCCGCGGCCGGCCCGACGAGCCGCTGCTGGCCTGGCTGCTGATCCACCCGTTCTTCTCGCGCAAGCCGCCGAAGTCGCTGGACCGCAACTGGTTCTCGCACAAGCTCGCCGGCCAGCTCTCGACCGAGGACGGCGCCGCGACGCTCACCGCCTTCACGGCCCGGGCCGTCGCCCGCGCCCTCGACCACGCCACCGAACCGCCGGTCCGCTGGATCGTCGCCGGGGGCGGGGCCCGCAATGGCGAATTGCTGCGCCAGCTCAACTACCACCTGCGCGCCGAGATCACGACCGCCGACGCGATCGGCTGGTCCTCCGCCTTCCTGGAGGCCCAGGCTTTCGCCTATCTGGCGGTGCGCTCGCTGGACCGCCTGCCGATCACCTTCCCGTCAACCACGGGCGTGAGCCGGGCGATCAGTGGCGGCGTGCTGGCGCGGCCGGAGGCGTGATGGTGTCTCCGCGGGCCGGGAGAGGAGGAGACCCGCACCTCGTCTTGCCTCCGACTCGGCTCTGCCACGGGCGAGGAGGTGGCGGCGGTGGAACGGCCGAGAACGACCGAAGGGCCGGTGCGGCACCGCAGAACGTTGCACGGAACCCGCCTCCACCGCTAAGCGGGCGCGCATGAGCAGCCCCTCCGCGATCAGCCTCGCCCCCTCCCCGGCGCCTACCGCCGCCGCATCCCGGTCCCGCCGCGCCGTGCGGACCTGGCTCTTCGTCATGGCTGCCCTGGTGGTGGCGATGGTGGCGGTGGGCGGCGCGACGCGGCTGACCGGCTCCGGCCTGTCGATCACCGAATGGAAGCCGGTGACCGGTGCGATCCCGCCGCTCTCGGCGGAGGCGTGGGCGCAGGAATTCGCCAAGTATCAGGCGACCCCCCAGTACAAACTGCTCAACCAGGGCATGTCCCTGTCCGAATTCCAGGTCATCTATGGCTGGGAATGGGGCCACCGGCTGCTCGGTCGGCTGATCGGCCTTGCCTTCTTCGTGCCGCTGCTGGTCTTCTGGTGGCGCGGCCAGCTCGACCGGCGCCTCGGTCTCAGCCTGCTCGGCCTTGGCCTGCTCGGCGGGCTTCAGGGGGCGGTGGGCTGGATCATGGTCGCCTCCGGACTCCAGCCGGGCATGACAGCGGTGGCGCCCGTCAAGCTCGCCCTGCACCTGACGCTGGCGAGCGCGATCTATGCCGGCCTGGTCTGGCTCGCCGCCGGGCTCGACCGCCGACGCGACGAGGTCGTGGCTGCGCGGCTGTCGCGCACCGCGCTCCTCCTGATGGTCCTGGTCCTGGTGCAGATCGCGCTCGGCGGCCTCGTCGCCGGATCGAAGGCGGGGCTGACCTACAACACCTGGCCGCTGATGGATGGCAGCCTCGTCCCCTCCGGTCTGTTCTCCGGCACGCCCTGGATCGAGAACTTCGTCGACAATGTCACGCTGGTGCAGTTCAACCACCGGCTGACCGCCTATGCGCTCCTGATCCTCGCGGTCATCCATGCCCTTGACGCGCGCCGCATCGCACCCGGCACCGGCGCGGCGCGGCGGGCGACCGCACTTGCCGGCCTCGTCGCCGCGCAGGCGAGCCTCGGCATCGTCACGCTGCTCCTGGTGGTGCCGCTCTGGGCCGGCCTCGCCCATCAGGTCGCCGCCATGCTGGTCCTCGGCATGGCGAGCGCCCATGCCCGGCTCTGCCGGGCGTCCCGCAATGCCCGGCTCGGCCGGGCGTCGCGCGATGACGGGCCGTCTCGGCCCTCCCGCGATGACCGGCTCGGCCGGGCGGCGCCGCGGGCGGCTTGAGTGGTGCGGGACCGTTCGTCCCACGTTCATGCTTGCGCCTTACCCTCGGTCGATGAGGAGGCCGTCTCCCGGCCTCGACGAGCGGAGGCCCGATGTCTGCGCAGGAGCAATCCCTGACTCCATCCCCAGCCTTGAACGCACGCTTCGCCCCGGACGGTCGGCCCTTGAGCCTCGTCTGGACCTACACGCCCCGCGAGTTGCTGGCGGACGGCGTCGTCCACGTGGTCGGGGTGAGCCTCGGCGTCATCGGCGCCATGGCGCTGACCATCCGCGCCGCCCTCTCGACGCTCAGCCCCGCCGAGACGGTCTCGGTCGCGGTCTACGCCGCCGGCCTCGTGGCGATGCTCGGCACCTCGGCCGCCTACAACATGTGCCCGGTCAGCCGGCTGAAATGGCGCCTGCGCCGGGCCGACCACGCCACCATCTTCCTGATGATCGCCGGCACCTACACGCCGCTCGTCACCCTCGTCGGCACCGACAGCTTCGCCTTCGGCCTGCTTGCCGGGATCTGGCTCGTGGCGGTGGCGGGCGCCGTCGTGAAGCTCACCCTGCCGGGCCGCTTCGACCGGCTGGCGATCGCGCTCTACCTGGCCCTGGGCTGGAGCGGCATCATGGCTTACGAATCGGTGATCGCCGCCCTTTCGCCGCCGGCCTTGTGGCTGCTCGCCGCCGGGGGCCTGCTCTATTCCCTCGGAGTGATCTTCCACATCTGGCGACAATTGCCATTCCAGAACGCGATCTGGCACGGCTTCGTTCTGGCGGCCGCGGCTTGCCATTACGGCGCCGTGTTCCGCAGCGCGCTCGATGTGGGGATGTGATACCAACGGCCGTTGAAGACGGCCTTTGGTTCCCGCCTTCGGATTTCCGCCAAGCCTGAGGCTTGGCATCGAACAGTCGAGATGGGTCAACCGCCTGATGCGTCAGCATCTTGGGCCGATGGTTCGAGGCGATTGGCATCGATCCGCGGCGACCGATGCACATCTCCGCGTCATACCGGGGCCCGCAGCAGGCGAGAGCCCGGGATCCAGACAACGCAGGTGGTCATGGACAGAGGCGGAACCAGCTCCGCTCTCCTCGCAACCGCGTCTGGCGCCCGGGTTCCGCTGCGCGGTCCCGGAGGCGCGACGAAAGCGCCAACACGGTCGAGCAAACAAAACGGTCTCAGAACGGTGTGTAATCCCCGCCATCCGTGATGGTGTCGAGCGCCCGTTCGATCGACGTCACGGCATCCAGAACCATCTGCACCGTGCGCTCGGCCTCGGTGCGCGGCCGGCCGAGGGCGGCGGCGCGGGCGCCGA
>NZ_LABX01000185.1 GCF_001043915.1 Methylobacterium aquaticum
AAATGTGTATAAGAGACACCAAATGGTCCCATGACCCGTCACGCTGTCCCCACCGGTCCCGCCCTCCCGCCGCCCGGACGGAGCCGCCGCTTCGCCGATCGCTTCCGGTGAGGCCCGCCATGTCGAGCAAGATCGGATCACGCCCGGACGTGGACGAGCCCCCGGAGGCCAGCGCCTCGGAGGCCGGAGACGCGGAAGCCGACTTCCTGACGATTCTCGGCCAGCGCGTGCGGACCATGCGCTCCGTGCGGGCGATGTCGCGCAAGGTGCTGTCGCAGACCTCCGGCCTCTCGGAGCGCTACATCGCGCAGCTCGAAGGCGGGCAGGGCAACGTCTCGATCATCCTCCTGCGCCGCGTCGCGATCGCCATGGGCGTGCGGCTCGAGGATCTGATCGCCGAGGTCGAGAGCCCGCCTGACTGGCCGGTGGTGCGCGATCTCCTGGAGACCGCGCGCCCTGACCAGATCGCCGAGGCCAAGCGCATCCTCTCGGGCGCGGCCGCCCCCGGGGAGGGGCCGACGCAGCGCGTGGCGCTGATCGGCCTGCGCGGCGCCGGCAAGTCGACCCTCGGGAGGATTCTCGCCGAGCGGATGGGCTGGACCTTCGTCGAGCTGAACCGCGAGATCGAGCGCGAGAACGGTCTGTCGGTGGCGGAGATCTTCGCGATCTACGGTCAGGAGACCTATCGCCGCCTGGAGCAGGGGGCGCTCCGGCGCCTCGCCGAACGGCCGGGCCCGATGGTCCTGGCGACCGGCGGCGGCATCGTCGCCGAGCCCGTCACCTTCGATCTGCTGCTGTCCTCGTTCTTCACCGTCTGGCTGAAGGCGCGGCCGGAGGAGCACATCCACCGGGTGCGCGAGCAGGCGGCCAAGGGCCTCGTCCAGGCCCGGATGCCGGACAGCGACAACGCCCTGCGGGAGATCCGGGCGGTGCTGATGAGCCGCGAGCCGCTCTATGCCCGCGCCCGCGCGGTGATCGACACCGCCGACCACAACGTGGCCGAGACCGCCGCCGAGCTGACCGCCCTGGTCGAAAGCTATCTCGGGGGATCGCGGCGCGGGGCCTGAGGCGTCGGCGCCACAGCGGCGCCGGAGGGCGCGAAAATTTCCGGCCCCCCGGCGGCGCGCACGCATTCTGGCCGCAAATGAGTCGGCAGGCTCAGCCTTTCGGAACGACCACGGCGGAGTCGAGGGGCACGATGGAGAGTTCGAACCGGGCCGGGAGCTACGAGGCGGCTCGAGGCAGCGCGCAAGAGGGTGTGGTGGCGCAGGTGGTCGAGGCGGCGCATTTCTCCGCCATCCGCAGCGTCCGCACCGAGGCCGAGGCGCTCCTGACGCTGGCCCGCGCCCTCGACCAGGAGCTGAAGGCCGGGTTCGGCGCCGCCGTGGCGGCGATCCACGACATCCCGGGCCGGGTGATCGTATCGGGCATCGGCAAGAGCGGCCATATCGGGCGCAAGATCGCCTCGACGCTCGCCTCCACCGGGACGCCGGCCTCGTTCATCCACCCGAGCGAGGCCAGCCACGGCGACCTCGGCATGATCACCCAGCAGGACATCGTGATCGCGCTGTCCTGGTCCGGCGAGACGGCCGAACTCGGCGACCTCATCAGCTTCTCGCGGCGCTTCGCCGTGACGCTGATCGGCATGACCTCGAACCCGGGCAGCACGCTCGGCCAGGCGGCCGACATCCTGCTGCCGCTGCCGCTCGTCAAGGAAGCCTGCCCGCACAACCTCGCGCCGACCTCGTCGAGCGTGATCCAGCTCGCGCTCGGCGACGCGCTGGCGGTGGCCCTGCTCGAGCGCCGCGGCTTCTCGGCCAGCGACTTCAAGGTGTTCCATCCGGGCGGCAAGCTCGCGGCCCGGCTGAAGACCGTGGCCCAGCTGATGCATGCCGGCGAGGAGATGCCGCTCGTGCCCCGCGGCATCCGGGTCTCGGAGGCGCTGATCGCCGTGATGGGCAAGCGCTTCGGCTGCGCCGGCATCGTCGACGAGGGCGGCCGGCTCGTCGGCATGATCACCGACGGCGACATGCGCCGCCACATGAGCCGGGGCGACCGCCATAGCGACCTCCTCGCCCGCCGGGTCGAGGAGATCATGACGCCCGCCCCGATCACCACCACCCCGGGCACCTTCGCCAGCGCCGCCCTGGAGCTGATGAACCGCAGCCAGATCACCGCCCTGTTCGCGGTGGAGCGCGGGCGCCCGGTCGGCATCCTGCACATCCACGACATTCTGCGGGCGGGGGTGGTCTGAGGGCGGCCCACCTCGTCGGCCCGGGCTACCGCCCGGGCAGGCGCGAGAGCGTCCGCATGCCGACCCAGCCCCAATAGACCCGGTGATGGGCGATGAGCCCGTGCGCGACGTCGATCATCTCGATCAGGTCGATCTGATCGCCGTCGGGCGTCTCGCGCGGGTATTCCCAGGCCAGCTGATGCCCCTGCGTGAAGCAGATGCCGGTGCGGTACCAGCGGCCGAGGCCATTCTGCGGCGACCGGAACCCGCGCGCGAAGAAATCCCGGATCGCCGCCTTGCCCATCAGCACCCCGGTGCCGCCCTCGGGCTGAGACGCCCAGACCAGCGGGCTCTCGAAGACGGCGTCGTCGGCGTAGAGCGCCATCACCCCGTCGATGTCGCGACGCACGACCGCGTCGTGCCATTGCTTGTGGATATGGCGGAAGGCGGCGTCCAGGCTCATGGTCGGTCCCCGCCGGCGCGATCGTGGCCGGTGCCGGACGCTATCCCGGCGCGACCCGCGCAGGCTTCGGCGCCGGCCGAAGCGTTCAGTACGGCACGCCGCCGTGCCGCTTCTCCCGCAGGGCCTCCGCGTACCAGGTCAGCTCGTCGAGGAAGCGCCCGGCCGGACGTTCGAGCCACGGCTGGAGCGGGTGGCCGTCCTCGTCCAGGGCCTTGTGCACCTCGGGGATCGGCAGCAGCGAGGGGATGCTCGGGGTGCCGAGTTCGCCCAGCATGGCGCGCAGCTGCATCGCCGCCCGGACGCCGCCGTAGCGGCCAGCCGAGTAGCAGACGATCGCCGAGGGCCGCCAGAAATATTCCTCCAGAAAGTGGTCGAGGGTGTTCGACAGGGCCGGCGGGATGCTGTGGTTGTACTCCGCCGAGACCACCACGAAGCCGTCCGCCCGGCGGAAGAGGGCGGCGAGCCGCTCCAGCGCCGCGGGCGCCTCGCCCTGAGGGTATTCCTTGTACATCCGCGTCAAAAGCGGCAGGCCGAGATCGGCCGGATCGACCAGCGGCGCGTCGTGGCCACGAGCCTCGAGGCTCCGGACCAGATAGCGGGCGGCGCGCAGGCCGTTGCGCCCTTCGCGGACCGAACCGAGGATGACCGGGAAGACGAGGCCCATGGCGAATCTCCGGGGGATGACGACACCACCCGGAGCCTACAGCGTTCGGCAGGATCTCACATCATCCCGAGCATCCGCGGCAGCCACAGCGAGATCGCCGGGACGTAGGTGACGACCACCAGGAAGATCAGCATGGTCAGCAGCCACGGCCAGACCGCGATGGTCAGTTCGGTGATGCCCATGCGGGTGATGCCCGAGGCCACGTAGAGGTTGAGCCCGACCGGCGGGTGGCACATGCCGACCTCCATGTTGACCACCATCATGATGCCGAAATGCACCGGATCGATGCCGAGCTTGGCGGCGATCGGGAACAGGATCGGCGCCATGATGAGCACGATGGAGGAGGGCTCCATCACGTTGCCGGCGACGAGCAGCAGGATGTTGACGATCAGCAGGAAGACGACCCAGTTCAGGCCCGCTCCGGTGATCCAGCCCGCCATAGCCTGCGGGATCTGCTCGCTCGTCATCAGGAACGAGAACAGGACCGCATTGGTGATGATGTAGAGCAGCATCGCGCTCATGTTGGCCGAATCGAGCAGCACCCGCGGCACGTCGCGCCAGGTGAGATCCCGATAGACGAACAGCGCGATGACGAAGGCATAGACCGCGCTGACCGCCGCCGCCTCGGTCGGCGTGAAGGCGCCGCTATAGATGCCGCCCAGGACCAGCACGATCAGCAGGAGGCCCCAGACCGACTTGCGGAACGCGACCCAGCGCTCGTACCACGTCGCCTTTGGCATGCGCGGATAGCCGAACTTGCGCGCCCGGTACCAGGTGGTGAAGCCCAGCAAAGCCGCCAGCATCAGGCCCGGGATCACGCCGGCGACGAACAGGGTCGAGATCGAGGCCGACGAGACCCGCTGGCCGTCGGGCCCGGTCACCACCGCGCCGCTGGTGGCCACCGAGTACATCACCATCACGATCGAGGGCGGGATCAGGATGCCGAGCGCGCCGGAGGTGGTGATGACGCCGGCGCCGAAGCGCTTCGGGAATCCTTGAGCCACCATGGCGGGCAGGATGATCGAGCCGATCGCCACCACGGTGGCCGGGCTCGACCCCGAGATGGCGGCAAACAGCGCGCAGGCCATCACCCCGGCCAGCCCGAGGCCTCCGTGCCAGTGGCCGACCATCGCGGTGGCGAAGTTGATCATCCGCCGGGCGACGCCGCCATGGGTGAGGAAGTTGCCCGACAGGATGAAGAACGGGATCGCCATGATCTCGAAATTCTCGATCCCGGTGAACAGCTTGAGCGCCACCGCCTCGATCGGCACGGTGGTCATGGTGAACAGGAAGGTGAGCACCGAGAGGCCGAGCGCGATCGAGATCGGCATGCCGGTGAGCATCAGGGCGATGAGCAGCCCGAAGATGATGGCGGCATTCATCGCGCGGAACCTCCGGTACGGATTTCGTGAGCCAGATCGTCCGCCGCCTGCGGGCTCTCGACCACGCCCTCGACATGGCCCGGATCGTGGTGAGGCAGGTCCCCGGTGCGCCAGAAGCTCCACGCCACCTGAAGGAAGCGGAAGCACATCAGATAGGAGCCCAAGGGAATTGCCAGGTAGACGACCCAGCTCGGGATCTCGAGATCAGGCGTGGTCTGGTCGGTATCGACGAGCCCGTAGACGAAGCGCGCGCCCATCGTGCCGACGATCGCCGTGAACAGGGCGCCGCAGAAGAGCCCGAACAGCACGATCCGGTTGCGCCAGGCGGGGGGAAGCTGGTTCACCGCCACGTCGACCCCGACATGGATGCCGGTTCGCACGCCATAGGCGGCGCCGAATTTCGCCATCCAGACGAACATGTAGATGCACAGCTCCTGGGCCCAGGAGAGGTGGATCGCCGCGGTGACGGAGTAGAGCGCGTCGATGCCCGACGCATAGCGGTGGACGACCGCGACGAAGATCAGCAGCGTCGCGCCCGCCATCAGGCTCGCGATCAGGATCTCCTCGAGGCGGTCGAGGATGCGCAAGGGGTGCATGGGGTCTCCCGGGGGCGAAGGG
>NZ_LABX01000186.1 GCF_001043915.1 Methylobacterium aquaticum
CGCCATCGCCTTCGCGCTGGCCGAGGCCGGGGTGAGCCGCCTCACCGTCCACAACCGCACGCCCGCGCGGGTGGAGGACCTGTTTTCGCGCCTGCGCCGGCTCGTCCCCGACCTGCCGCTCGCCCGCGGCGGCCCCGATCCGGCGGGGCACGACCTCGTGGTCAACGCCACCTCCCTGGGCTTGCAGCCCGGCGATGCCCTGCCCCTCGACCCGGCCGGGCTCACGCCCGATCAGCTCGTGGCCGAGATCATCATGCAGCCGGCCGAGACCCCGCTCCTCCGGGCAGCGGCGGCGCGGGGCTGCCGCACCCAGCCGGGCCTGCCGATGCTGGAGGGTCAGCTCGCCCTGATGGCGGATTTCCTGGGGATGCGGCCGTGATCCGGGTTTCCGGCATGCGGGCTTGACCCTGGCGGCCATCCGGGCGAGGCCGGCGCCACCTTCCATGCCGCCCGCCACCCGTCGGAGGACGCCGATGACCCTTCCGGCCCACCAGCCCCAGCACGACGACCTGATCCAGCGCCTCGGGGAGCGCCTCGGCCCCGCCGGCCTCCTCACCGACGAGGCCGACATGGCCCCCTTCGCCATCGACTGGCGGCGGCTGTTTCCCGGCCGGCCGGCCTGCGTGGTGCGCCCCGCCTCGACCGCCGAGGTGGCGGACGTGGTGCGGCTCTGCGCCGAGGCCGGCGCCGCCCTGGTGCCGCAGGGCGGCAATACCGGGCTTGCCGGTGGCGCGGTGCCGGACGCCTCCGGCGCGCAGGTGGTGCTGTCGCTCGCCCGCATGACCGCGATCCGCGGGGTCGATCCGGTCGGCCTGACGCTGACCGCCGAGGCCGGGTGCGTCCTGAAGGTGGCGCAGGAGGCCGCCGAGGCTGCCGGGCGGCTCCTGCCGGTGAGCTTCGCGGCGGAGGGGTCGGCGCTGGTCGGCGGCGTCGTCGCCACCAATGCGGGCGGGATCAACGTGGTGCGCTACGGCATGACCCGCGGCCTCGTCCTCGGCCTCGAAGTGGTGCTCGCCGATGGCAGCGTCGTCGACGGGTTGCGGGCCTTGCGCAAGGACAATGCCGGCTACGACTGGAAGCAGCTCTTCATCGGCACCGAGGGCACGCTCGGCATCGTCACGGCGGCGGTCCTGCGCCTCGTGCCCAGGCCGCGCCACACCGCGACGGCTTTGCTCGCCGTGCCCGACCCGGCGGCGGCGTTGCGCCTGTTCACCCTGGCGCAGGAGGAGATCGGCGACAGCATCCAGGCGTTCGAGCTGATCTCCGGCACGTCGCTCGGCCTCGTCGAGACCCATGCGGGCCTCAGGAGCCCGGTCGGGCAGGGGGGCTGGACCGTGCTGATCGAGGCGGCCTCGTCGCTGTCGGGCTTGCGCGAGGCGATGGAGAGCATGCTCGGCACCGCCCTGGAGCGCGAGGACGCCCTCGACGGGGTGCTGGCCGAATCCGGCCGCCAGGCCGCCGACCTCTGGGCCCTGCGCGAGCACGTGACCGAATGCGAGGCCCGCGAGGGAAGAAGCGTCAAGCACGACGTCTCGGTGCCGATCACCGCGATCCCCGCCTTCCTGGACGAGGCCGGCCGGGTGCTGGCGGCGGGCGCCCCCGGCACCCGCGTCAACGCCTTCGGCCATATGGGCGACGGCAATATCCACTACAACGTGCTGATCGGGCCGGACCATGCCTCGGAGGCGATCAACGCCCTCGTGCACGGCGTGGTGGACCGCTACAGCGGCAGCATCTCGGCCGAGCACGGCATCGGCCAGTACCGCGTCGCCGAGCTGGCCCGCCACCGCCACCCGGACGAGATGGCGCTGGCGCGGCGGATCAAGGCGGCGCTCGATCCCGAGGGAATCCTCAATCCTGGCAAGGTGCTGGCGGGTGCCACCCGCCCGCGCGGCGCGTGAGCGGGGCCGGTCTCCGCCCTGCGGAGTGATCGATCGGAGATCGAACGGGAGGGAAGGCGGCCGCCATGGAGGCGGTGCTCGTCGAGCAGTTCGACCCGGGTGCCGGAGATCCGCGACGTGCCCGACCCGACGCCTGCGCCCGACGGCATCGCGATCATCGATCCGCAGACGTGATGCCGGCATCCCCGCGGCGTCACGCCGCCGCTGCCGGGGCGGGGCCTCGTCGTCGTTGCCCCGGACGGCGCTCTCGCGCGAGCCCCGTCAGGATTCGACGGCCGCGAAGGCGCGGCGCAGGCCCTGCCACACGTCCAGACCGTACATCACGTCGCCCCCCGGTGGCGGCTGCGAGACGTCGTAGATCGGTGCCGGCCTGAAGCGCTCGGGGCCGAAGCCGAACAGGCCGAGATTGCCGGTCTGGCTGCGGTGGCAGGCGAAGGCGGCCTCCTTGCGCCGCGCCGCCTCCGGCGTGAGCGGCACGACGATCTCCGGAACGCCCGGGGCGTCGAGGAAGCGCCCGGTCCGCAACTGGCCGTGCAGCCGGTGATAGCTCGTGAATTCGAGCCGCGCCGGGGCGTGGCTGCCCTGGCGCGCGAGGCGCGTGCAGGCTTCCTGCACCGCGAAGGCCGCCGCGTCGTGGTCGAAATGGCCGCCCTCGTAGGGGTGGGTCAGGACCGCATCGACGCAGATCAGATCCTCGACCAGCCGCTCGACCACCACCGCCAGGTGGTCGGCCAGCCGCCCGTCCGGGATCTCGTAGAAGGCTTGGCGGGTAAAGCGGCCCTCGATCAGCACCGCGAGCGCATCGACGAGTTCGCCGCGCCGCGCGGCGGCATAAGCCTGGCGGGTCGGGAAGCCGGCATGGGCCGCGAAGGCGGGATCGAGCGGCGCCCCGTCGGTGAGTTGCAGCAGGGTGAGGTCCCGCAGATGCGCCATCACCCCGCCGAGGCCGATCGTCTCGTCGTCCGGATGCGCCGTGACCACGGCGACCGCCAGGTTCACGGGCTCGCGGGCCGCCAGGGCGCCCAGGACCCGCTCGCGAGCCGTCGCAGGATCGATCGTCATAGGGCTTTGTCCCTGCTGGTCATGCGCCCTCCACGCGGGGGGGGCGACGCCCCGTCGAGGCGGTAGCGGGCGAGGTCGGCCAGGCCCGGGCGGGTCGCCTTGCCGGACCATGCATCGGCGATCGACCCGATATCGACGGCGACGCCGCCGCGGGCGGCGATCTCGTGGCAGTAGAGCTTGCCCAGATAGCCGGCCGCGACGAGCCACAGCACGCCGGTCCAGTCCCGGCTCCGCAGGCGCGCCATTACCCGCACGAAGGCGTCCGGGTAATGGCTGCCCGGCATCCCGGTCGCGCCGATGACGGCGGTGAACCGCTTCTCCTCCGGCACCAGCAGGGCGGCGGCGACGCGGGTGCCGGGCCGGCGCGCGAGCGCGGCGGCGAGCGCCGGGTGGCAGGAAATCAGGCCGATCGGATGGCCGCTCGACAGAAGCCGGTTCAGGGCGCCCGAGAGGTGCAGGTCCAGGTGGATGTCGTGGGTGCAGAAGGACGGCCCGTCCTGGCTCAGGAGAGGCACGACGTGGCGCAGCACGTTGGTGCAGCACGGCACGCCGTCGGGGCTGGCGATGGCGTATTCGTGCCGGATCCGCTCCGGATAGGTCACGCCCACCACCGTGGCGGCCGGGATCGTCGCCAGGAACCGCTGGCGCAGGTCCAGGAAGTCCCAGCGGTCGACCAGACCGTCGGTGCCGAACCAGGTCTCCAGGATGCGCTTGCGGTTGTGGCGATAGAGGTCGCGGAAGCGCCCGCCTTCCTCGTCGGGGTCGCTGATCCAGGCGCCTTCGCCGTCGCCAAGTCGGATCAGCGAGAAGGGGGACCGGTCCGCCAGGGCATCCCCGATGCGGGCCTCCACGGCAGCGGTGTCGAGGTGTCGAGGGCTCGTGCGGACCGCCATGGCGAGGCGCATCGCCTCGGCCTCGGGATGCCGCCGCATATAGGCGACCAACTGGCCCAGCCGCGCCACCCGGCGCTCCTGCGCCGGCGTGGTGGGGAAGCCCGACAGGCAGCCTTGCGCCTCGTCGAGCCTGCCTGCGCCGGCGAGCTGGCGCACCGACTGGATCAGGGTGAGGAGGTCGCCCGGATCCGCCGCCCGCGCCCGCGCGAAGTCGCGCGCCGCCCCGGCCGCGTCGCCCGCCCGCTGCCGCAGGATCGCGCGTTCGCGCCAGCCATAAGGCAGGTGGGGGAACACCCGGCACAGCTCGGTGAGGATCGCCGCCGCGCCCAGGATGTCGCCGCGATCCCGCAGGGCCTCGGCCGCCCGCACCGCCGCGACGGGATCGGCGCCGGCCCGTGCCCAGCCGGCGCGCGGGGCGTCATGCCGCTCCACCCAGGCGGGCGGGGCAAGGCTCGGCACGAGGCCGGTCATGCTGTGCGGGCTTCTGGCGCGTCGCCTGTGATCTTCTCGATCTCGAACACGACATGCGTGCAGAACAGGATCCGGAGCAGGTTGATGGTCCGGAGGTCGAGGCCGAGCCGGTGCCCGGTCTCGATCAGGGTCCGGTGGACGAAGCCCTCCGGTCCCATCATGTGGTTGAACGGCGTGTCGTCGCTTGCCGTCAGGGTGATCAACAGCCGGCGCAGCAGGAACACGAAGGCATCGTGCTTCGGCTCGACACGGGTCAGCCGCAGGCCCGCCGCTTGCGCCGCGACCTTCAGGCCGTAGGGCGTGAAGTTGAAGGTGCCGTAATCCTGCATCTGCTCCAGGTAGGCCACCTGACCGATCAGCTTGCCGCCGGGCCGCAGCACGCGGGCGATCTCGCCGAAGCTGAGATCGATATGCTGCACGTGGTGGAGCACCACCATCGCCCAGACCACGTCGAATTCCCCGTCCGCGAAGGGCAGCACGCGCCCGTCATAGAAGCGCACGGCGTCGCCGAGGCGCGCCACCTGGTCCCGGACCGTGCCCGAGACGCTGTCGAGATAGTCGACGCCCTGCCACGCATAGCCGAGCGATTCGATGAAGGGCCGGCTATGCATCGCCCCGCAGCCGAAATCGAGCAGCCGCGCCCCGGGCCGGAAGGCGGCGGCGAGCAGGTCCTCGGCCGAGCGCGCCTCCAGGCTGGTGCCGTTCACCGCCGGACCGACCTCGTGATAGAAGGAGCCGTCCAGGGCGAGGGTCGTTGCTCGGGCGGTGATCGCACCGATCAGGCGCTCGAGCTGTGCGTCCAGGGTCTCGGGCCCGGTCTCCGGCGCCGGATCCGGTCTCGCGACCGGGGCCGGTTCGGCGACGGGCGCCGGTGAAGCGGTCGGGCGATCGGGATCGAGGAGCCGGGCGAGGCTGCGGCGCAGGGCCGTCACATTGAGTCGGGTCAGGGCGCTCATCGCGTCGATCGGTTCCGGAGGGCTTTGATCATCGTGCGGCAGGCCTCGGCGGCCGCCTCGGGCGCGTGCACGGTGCGCAGGCGCTGCACCGCCGCTTCTCCCAGCTCCGCGCGCCGGTCCGGCGCGGCGACGAGTTCCCGCAGGGCGGTCGTCCATCCCGCCTCCGCGGAGGCGAGGCGGATCTCGACCCCGTCCCGCAGGGTCTCGCGGAGGGCCGGGGTGTCGCCCGCCAGCGTCGGGATCCCGAAGCGCGCCGCGGCGAGCCAGCCGGTGGGCGCCAGGCAGGCATCGGCCTCGCTCCCGTCGGTCGGAACAAGGTTCAGGTCGCTGTCCCGCAACGCCTCCTCCCAATCCGCGGCGGGGCCGTGCCGGGTGATGCGGTCGGCGAAGGGCGCGAAGGCGTCGTCGAGCACGGCGAATCCGGCCGTCGTCAGCCTGACCCGCGGCTCGTCGCGCAGGACGTGCAGCAAGGCCGCGCCGGCGGGATCCGTCGCGCCGACGGTCCGCGATTGCGGCGCGTAGAGAAACAGACGAATCCCGTCGCCGGTCCTTGCCGTCCGCCCGTCCGGCTCCGCCGTGTCACGAATGACGAAGCTGCGGCCCGTCCCGACGACCCGGTCGAGATGGCCGGCCAGCGCCCGGGTCGGCGCGAGGCCGTAATCGCAGAGGGCCGCCGCCGCGCGGTAGAGCGCCACCCCGAAGACGAGATCCTCGTAGGCCCGCGCGCTGATCCGGCCCTCGAAGGCCGCCAGCGGCGGCGGCGCGTGGCGCGGGTCGATCGTCAGTGCGTCGGTTTCGTACAGGGTCGGGACGCCGAGCCGCCGGGCGCGCATGAGGGCCTGGATGACGGTGGGCCAGGCCGGCATCCGCACCACGATCGCCGCGGTGGCGGAGGCGAGGGCGTCCTCGAAGGCCCGGACGCGGCCGAGGTCGAAGAGGCGCATGCCATAACCGACGCGGCCGAGGAGTTCGGCCAGGCGAGTCAGCCGGCGCCGGGCGCCCTCCGGTATGCCATCCGCCAGCACGGCAACGAACGCCTCGGGCGACGGGTCCCGCGTCCCGGCGGGCAGGCACGCGGCCGACAGCTCCGCGACCTCCCGGGCGGCCTTGGCGAGGAGCGCGTCGCCCTCCTCCCGGCGCCCGTCCATGTAGAGCGCCCGTGCGGCTTGGCCGCGCGCGGAGAAGGAGCGCTCGGTGACATCGCGGACCAGCAGGTCGTTTGCCGGTGCGGGCGTTGGGGAACCGACGAGTCCGGGAAGGCGGGCGAACAGGCGCGACCATGCGCTGCGCGCGGCCGCGGCGGTCACGAAGCCGCGGAGCACGGTCTCGTCCACCGCTCCGCGTGCCGCGCGATCATTCAGGAGATCGTCGTAGAGGTCGAGGGCGGCGCTCCAGGCGCCGGCGCGGCCATAGGCGTCGGCGAGCCGCCGTTGCGTGGCGGCGGACGGCTCCCGCGCCGCGGCCAGTTCGTAGGCCCGGATCGCCTCCGGCCGGTCTCGCGCCGCGAAGTGCTCGCCGAGCGCGGTCAGGAACGGTCCCGCATCCTCACCATAGGGAAGCCGGTCGCCGGCCTCGGCGAAGCCCTCGCGCAGGAAATGGGCGAGGGCCGACCAGCGATGCGCGGCGGCGCGCGGGTAAAGGCGGGTGTAGAAGCGCCATGGGAAGGCCGCTGGGTACGCCCGCAGCGGCAGGCCGAGACGCTCGAGATGCGATGCCTGCGTCCCGGGGGCGCCGTTGGGTCCGCCTTGCGCCAGCCAAGCGTGCTGGCAGGCCGCATCGTCGGTATGCGCGAAGGCAGGATGCGTTTCGCGAAAATGATCTGGATCAAAGCCTTGAATTTGATTGTCTTTGTATGCGAGTCCAGCGAATTTCCCAATCGTACAATAATGAATGCACGTATCTTCGTCGCTCAGGGATTTGGTTTCGAGATTTAGTTCGCGATACTTGCTCGGAATGAAATCGGATGGCAGCCTTGCGCGTGTTTCACTCAGCTGCACTGCGTTCTGGAAACGTCCCTCTTGTCTTCCATAGTGCATATAATGATCAATTAATTCTCTGTCTTCTTTTAAATGTGACAGATCCTTGTAGTAATTTCTGTAAAAACTGATATCGAGTGCAGCCGGATACGTCCGCTCGACCGAAAAAGCCTGCGCAGATGACGACTCATCGATGCTATTTCTGGACGATAAAAAAATTTTCCGAATTCTGAAGATTGTCATTATGTTGTCTTGCAACCTTCCGTCCTTATCCGCGATTCTTCATCTGTCGACGATGTCAGTCGGGCATAGTGACATATATTAGCAATCTAAGGACTTTGCCGTTATATTCGCTTTCAATTTTTTCTGTCAAGTGTCTGATCTGTCGATCGTCGGTTGATCGACTAGTATGAAATGCATCCCAAGGTGTGATGGATCGGCAGGCATCGGACGATGCGAGTCCTGCCGATGCGGCCGAAGCCGGGCGCGACGTGACGATCGAGCAGGCTCGCGGCCAGATCGGGGTCATCCGACCGATCGCACGGCGATGACGACGCAAGCGCTGTCGCAAGGTGGTGGTCGTCTTCGTTCAAATACGGCGCGGGCTGGTGATACGAAGCCCGGGCCTGACCGTCTGGATGGCGATCATATACCGCGCGAAGGTGAGAATCCCGGTCCCATGGCCCGGGCAGGCGCCGGGATTCCTTCCGCGTAGCGGTATATCACGGGCTGGTTGATCGACCCGGACCGGCCGGCAAGCCGCAATGACCGTCACGGCCCCGCGGCCCGAACCAGAGTGCACCGGTCCGGGTCGGCGCAGCGGACCGGAGGCCCCCGGTGGCGGGACGGTTCATCGGCAGGCCGGTGCTGGCGCCTCGCCCCTATTCCGCCTGCGGCAGAGGCACGGCCTCGCCCGCTGCCCCCGCCCGCTGCAAGAAGTCGGGAATCGCCTCCCCGAACACCGCGTCCGCCGCCGCCCGGTCGTCCGCCGCCACGGCCGCGGCGAGGCGGTCGAGCCAGGTCTGCAACTGGGCGCGATCGGCGAAGACGGGCTTGGCCGCCATCACCCCGTCGATGCCCGCGAGGTTCACCATCGGCTCGTCGCGGGCAAACAGGATCTCGTTCAGGCGCTCGCCCGGGCGGGCCCCGGTCACGACGACGTCGATGTCCTCGCCGGGCTCGAAGCCGGCGAGCCGGATCATCCGCTCGGCGAGGTCGCGGATGCGGACCGGCTGGCCCATCTTGAGCACGTAGACGGCGGCGCGCTGGTCGCCGGCGCCCGGGTCGCGGGCCTCGCGGTCGGCGTGGGACGCGGCGGTCAGCACGAGGTCGGCGGCCTCGCGCACGGTCATGAAGTACCGCACCATGTCGGGATGAGTCAGCGTGACGGGACCGCCGCGGGCGATCTGCGCCTTGAATACCGGCACCACCGAGCCGACCGAGCCGAGCACGTTGCCGAACCGCACCGCCACCAGGCGGGTCTCGTCGGGCTGGCGGCCGGCATCGAGGGCCTGGGCGTACATCTCGGCGAAGCGCTTGGTGACGCCGAGCTGCGACACCGGCTCGATCGCCTTGTCGGTCGAGATCATCACCAGGGCCTTGGCGCCCGCCGCCAGCGTCGCATCGGCGACGTTGACCGAGCCGAAGACGTTGGTCTTGATGCCCTCGCTCCAGTCGCGCTCCAGATAGGGCACCTGCTTGAGCGCGGCGGCGTGGAAGACGTAGTCGGGCCGGAACGCCTTGAGCACCCGGAAGAGCCGGTCGCGGTCGCGGATATCGGCGATGACGCCGCTCACCCCCTCCTGGCCGGACAGCCCGGGGCGGCTCAGGACCCCGTGCAGGGCAGGCTCCGAACTCTCCAGCACCAGCACGGCGCTCGCCCCGAAGGCGACGGCCCGGGCGCAGATCTCCGAGCCGATCGAGCCGCCGCCGCCCGTGACGACGACCCGCTGCCCGCTGAGGAAGTGCTCCAGCCGCGGCCGGTCGATGGCGACGGTCGGGCGCAGGAGCAGGTCCTCGATCTCGATCGGGGCCAGTTCCGCCCCGCGGCCGGCATCGCCGAGGCTCGTCACCCGGGCGAGCGGCAGGCCGAGGCGGCGCGCCCGCGCGATCAGCGCCTCCGGCTCGGCCTCGGGGGCGAGCGCGCTTGGGGTCGCGACGAGGCGGCGGATCGGGATGCCGCGGGCGGCCATGGCGGCCACCACCGCGTCGAGGTCGGAGACGGCGCCGAGCACCGGCACCCCGCGCATGGTCTGGCCCTGCTCCTCGGCCCGGGGCGACAGGATGCCCTTCGGGTCGAGCTTGCGGACGGCGCCCGATTCGATCGCGCGGAGCACCACCTCGATGTCGTGGCCGCGGCCGATCAGCAGGGTCGGGGTACTGGCGGCCCGCGCCGCGCTCTGGCGCGAGCGGCTGTATTTCAGATAGCGGAACGCCAGCCGCGGCCCGCCGAGCAGGAAGACCTGAAGGACGAAGTAGAGCCCGATGGCGATCTTGCCGAAGAAGTAGATGCCGAACAGCACCGGCGAGACCAGCACGTAATCGAGCAGCAGCAGCAGCAGCGTCAGCACTGCCACGGCCCGGACGATGTTGGCGAGATCCGGCAGCGATGCGAAGCGCCACTTGGTCCGGTAGAGTCCGAAGGCACGGTAGACCAGGCCGGCGCAGGCCACGACGGGCGGCAGCAGCAGCGGCAGGTGGGCGAGCCGTTCGGCGAGCAGCGGGCCGTCGAACCGGATCACGAAGGTGAGGAGCACGGCGAGGGCCGTCGCCACGAGGTCGTGGACGATGATCGTCGCGGTCTTGAGGATCTGTCTGCGCATGGGGAGCCGGGCGCGGTATCGGCCGGGGCTCAAGCGGAGTCAACGCGGCGGGCCTCGGAGGCAGGGCTTCGCGCGGGCGGGGACAGGGAGGGGAGAACCCCCGCCCGGCGTCTCTCCCCGGGCCGTCCCGCCGCGGCCGAGGGGCGAGCCTGCCGATTACCGCGTCGAAC
>NZ_LABX01000187.1 GCF_001043915.1 Methylobacterium aquaticum
AGGCTGATCAGGTAGTCCGGGGTCACCGTCTTCTTGATCGGCATCAGCGGCACCGGCTTCTCGGCCTCCTTGGCGGCGGCCGGCTGGCCGAGGGAGACGAAGGCGGTGTGCACGGCACCGATCAGGCCGGCCAGGTCGGCGGCGGGCACGGAGTTGTTGGCGACGTAGGCCGATACGACATCGGCGGCGAGGGCGACGAAATCGACCTCCTGGACCCAGTCTTCTTGTGACACGGAGAAACATCCTAACGAAACGCCCGCTCGACGGGCTTAGGCGCAATATCGGCCCGCGCGCCACGGTTTCAACCCGCCGCCGCACGGTCACCCCTGAATTTCCCACAGATGCTTTCGAGAATCGGCCAGGCTTCCCATCGTGCCGCAGGGTCGTGAGGCGCCCGGAAATGCACGAAACCCTTGCGCCGGCGCCGCGCTACACGGCCGCCTACTCGGCAACGAGGATCGAAACGGCGCATTCCGGGAGGCGGAATGAGTGCAAATAGCTCAGGGGCCCTGCCGTCACCGGTACGAAATCTCGCGCGTGGTGCTTTCCCTGGCGTCGCACTTGCCCTAACGCCGAAGCACGACCGGCGAGCGCCGCATGCCTTTCAACTCTCTGCCGTTCCTCCTGCTGTTCCTGCCGGTGGCGCTCGGGCTGCATGCCCTCTGCGTCGCCCGGCGGCCGGGCTGGCGCGTCGCCTGGCTCGCCAGCCTGTCCTTTGCCTTCTACGGCTGGTGGGACCTGCGCGTCGTGCCGCTGCTCGTCGGCTCGGTTGCGCTCAACTGGCTCGCCGGGGAAGCGTATCGGCGCAGCGGGCGCAGTGGACTCCTCGCCGCGGCGATCGTCGTCGATCTCGGGCTGCTCGGTGTCTGCAAGTATCTCGGCTTCTTCGCCGGTCTGGCCGACGCCGTCACCGGCGCGGATCTGCCGCAGGTGTCCCTGGCCCTGCCGCTCGGCCTTTCGTTCTTCACCTTCCAGCACATCGCCTACCTGGTCGACCTGCGGCGCGGCGCGGCCGACCGGATGACGCTCGCCGAATATGCCGTCTATGTGGCGTTCTTCCCCCGCGTGATCGCCGGCCCCCTGGTGCGCGCGTCCGAACTCGTCCCCCAGCTGCGTGCGCCCGAGCCACCTTCCGCCGACAGCGCCGCCCGCGGCGTGATGCTGCTGACCGCCGGCCTCGCCAAGAAGGTGTTTCTCGGCGACGGGCTGGGCGCCTGCGTCGATCCGCTCTGGGCCGCCGCCGCCGCGGGCGGGCAGCCGGATGCCGCCACCGCCGCGCAGGCGACGATCGGCTATGCGCTCCAGCTCTACTTCGATTTCTCGGGCTATACCGACATGGCGCTCGGCCTCGCGCTCCTGTTCGGCATCGTCCTGCCTGAGAACTTTCGCGCGCCCTACCGGGCGGTCTCGATCCAGGATTTCTGGCGCCGCTGGCACATCACCCTGTCGCTCTTCCTGCGCGACTACCTCTACATCCCGCTCGGCGGCAGCCGGCACGGCGTCCCGCGCCAGCTCCTGGCGCTCTTCGCCACCATGGCGCTCGGCGGGCTCTGGCACGGGGCGGGACTCACCTTCGTCGCCTGGGGGGCGGCGCACGGGATCGCGCTCGGCCTGCACGTGCTGTGGCGCCGCGCCGGCCTGCGCCTGCCGGCGGCGGCGGGGTTTCTCGCGACCCTTGCCTTCGTCTGCCTCGCCTGGGTGCCGTTCCGGGCGCCGGACTTTGCGACGGCGCTTGCGGTCTATCGCGGGCTCCTCGGCCTCGGCACCGAGGCCGGAGGCACCGCCGCGTTCTGGCCCCTCGCCGCCGCCGCCGCGGCGCTGGCGATCCTCGGCCCCACCGCCCGCGAGGCGGTGGAGCGCCTGGTCCCGACGCCTTTCGCCGCCGCCGCGACCGCCCTGCTGCTGGCCGCGATCCTGCTCCAGGTCGGCAACGATTCCAACCAGGCCTTCCTCTATGCCCGCTTCTGAGGCCGCTTCCCGCCGCTTCCTCGCGCTGACGGCCGGCCTCCTGGCGCTTCTCGTCACCCTGGTGGCCGGGCGGGTGATCTGGTTCGACGCCTACTGGATCTTTCGCCAGGATCCCCCCTGGCGGGCGGTGACCGGCGGCAACAGCCGCCTCCTCGATCGCCAAACCCGCCGGGCCAAGGTGTTGCAGGCGCTGACGCGCCCCTACGACCTCGCGCTGATCGGCTCCTCGACGGTGTATCACGGCCTCGATCCCGCCGACGTGACCGCGGTCGCGCCGGACCGGGTCTTCAATGCAGGCATCTCGGCGATCATCGCCACGGAATTGCCGGTGATCGCCGCGGTCGTCGCCTCCCGGGCCCCGGCCCGGGCGACGCTCGGGCTGGATTACTACATGTTCTCGCGGCCCAGCGTGCCGGTGCATCTCGACGCCGCGCTGGCCGGCCCGAGCGGCCGGCTCGCGGCCCTGATGGGCAGCGTGCTGGGCCGCTACGCCCTCGCCGACAGCCGGCTCGCGGCGGTCGCGGGCGGCGATGATCCGGGGGCCTGGACAAGGGCCGGCTTTCGCGTCACCCCACCCCTTCCGGCGGCCCTGACCGCGGAGAACGACGCCACGCGCCGGCGCAGCACGGCCCCGTTCCGGCCCGAGACCCTGGCGGGTCTCGCCCTCGCCCTCGACCGGCTCTCCGGCCTCGACCTGACGGTCTACCTCTCGCCGGTGAGCGATGCGCAACGGCGGGTGCTGGCCGATCTCGGCCTGACCGACGACCTCTCGCGGTGGCGCGAGGCGGTGATGCGGCTCTGCGCCGCCCATGGGCGGCCGGTGCTCGACCTCACGGGCCTGGGGGATCCCTATCCGTTCGATCCGGCCCGGGGCTCGACGCCCGCCTGGCTCGACAACCTGCATTACACGCCGCTGATCGGCCGGCAGGTGCTGGAGCGGCTCGGCCTGCGGCGGGCGGCGGGCCCGTAGCGGCCCCTCATCCGCGACGAGGCCGTCGACCCGGTCTCCAGGTTCCGATGTCAGGCCCCGACTTCCGGGATCGTGGGCTTGGCGGTCCGTCGCGGGCGGAACCGACGGTCGACCGAACGACCGTCGGTCGTCAGGCCCCCACCCGTTCACCGCCCGGCCCTGGCAAGCCCAGCAGCCGCGCCAGATCCGGCGCCGCACCTCCCGCCAGCAGGTCCGCCAGGGTGTAGCCGTCGAGCACCGCCAGGAAGGCGTTGAGCGCCTCGGTGAGGGCACGGCGCAGGCGGCAGGCCTGGGTGATGGCGCAGCCGCCGTCACCGAAGCACGCGACCAGGGCCAGATCCTCCTCCGTCAGCCGCACCACCGCCCCGATCACGATCTCGCCCGGAGGACGCGCCAGGTGCAGGCCGCCGCCGCGGCCGCGGATCGTCCGCACCAGGCCGAGCCGGCCGAGCTGGTGCACCACCTTGGTCAGGTGGTTCTCGGAGATGCCGTAGGCCCGGGCGATCTCGGCGATGGAGCTTTGCCGCGGCTCGTTGGCGCCGAGATAGAGCAGCGTGCGCAACGCATAATCGGTGTAGCGCGTCAGCCGCATGGGAGCCTCGCTCGTCTCATAACATGTAACTCCTATACACCTTCAAACGGCCGCGCTAAAAGGTTCGCGTGAAATACACCTTTTGAGCCCAACGGACCATTGAGCCGCATCATGCCGTCCCCGCTGAGCCCCGCCACCATCGCCATCGTCAAAGCCACGATTCCCGCCCTCGAGGCCCACGGCCTCGCGATCACCCGCCGGATGTATGAGCGCCTGTTCGAGGATCCGGCGATCCGCGACCTGTTCAACCAGTCGCATCACGGCGAGACTGGATCGCAGCCCAAGGCCCTGGCCAATGCGGTGCTGGCCTATGCGCGCAACATCGACAACCTCGGCGCGCTGGCCAGCGCGGTCGAGCGCATCGCCCAGAAGCATGTCACCCTGGCGATCCTGCCCGCCCACTACCACGCCGTCGCCGATGCGTTGCTCGGGGCGATCCGGGACGTGCTGGGCGAGGCCGCGACGCCGGAGATCGGCGCCGCCTGGGGCGAAGCCTACTGGTTCCTGGCCGACATCCTGATCGATCGCGAGGCGGCGATCTACCACGATCACGAGGCGCAGCCCGGCGGCTGGACCGGCTGGCGCGACGTCCGGATCGAGAGCGTGACGATCGAGAGCGAGACGATCCGCTCCTTCGTGCTGGTGCCGGTCGATGGTGGACCGGTGCTGCGCCACCTGCCGGGCCAATCGCTCGGCATCCGGTTCGACCTGCCGGGCGAGGGCGTGCCGACGCGGAACTACTCGGTCTCCTGCGCGCCGAACGACCGATCCTACCGCATCACCGTCAAGCGCGAGGCGACGCCCGGCCGTCCGGCCGGCCTGGTCTCGTCCTGGCTGCACGATGCGGCCCATCCCGGCATGGTCCTGCCGATCGCGGCACCCGCCGGCGACTTCGTGCTCGACCGCGCCTCGTCGGCACCGGTGGTGCTGGTGAGCGGCGGCGTCGGCCTCACCCCGATGATGAGCATGCTGGAGACGCTCCATGCCGAGGCACCGGAGCGGCCGACCTGGTACGTCCACGGGGCGCTGAACGGCCGGGTCCACGCCATGGCGGCGCGCGCCCGGCAATTCGCTGCCGAGCGCCCGGCGCTCCGCCTGCACACGGTCTACGAGGCGCCGGAGGCCACGGACCGGCTCGGCGTCGATCACGACGCGATCGGCCGCATCACGCCGGAATGGCTCGTCGCCCATACCCCGGCGGCGGAGGCGACCTATTACCTGTGCGGCCCCAAGCCCTTCCTCGCCAGCCTGGTCCACGGCCTCGCCCGCCTCGGCGTGCCGGCGGAGCGGATCCGCTATGAGTTCTTCGGGCCGGCGGACGCCCTGGTGGAGGAGGTGCCGCGGGTGGCGGCGTAACGGCGCACATCGGTCGGGTCGCACGCCGGTCGCCTTGATCGACGAGAGCGAAGCCCACCGAGACGCCTGAAAGCCGGTCGGCGCGGTCGGGGTCTGCAAGCAGGCCGCCAGGCGACAGGCGGCCTGCCCCTTGGCTCTCAAGTCCCCGCGAGGACCCCGCGGTCGCGGCTGGCGGTAGCGCGCGAGGCCAGAGCGGTTAGGGTGGTTCGCGCCACAGGCGCCGGCCGCACCGAAGACGGTCCGAACGGGGGAGACGGCCATGACCGAGCGCAACGCGGTCGACGCGGCGATCACGAGCCGGCGCAGCGTGCGGGGTTTCCGGCCCGATCCGGTACCGGAGGCGACGATCCGCGACCTGATCGCGCTGGCCGGCCGGGCGCCGAGCGGCAGCAACATCCAGCCCTGGACGGTCCACGTCGTGACGGGCAGCGCCCTGCGGCGCCTCACCGGTGCCCTCTCGGCCGCCCATGACAACGACGTGCCGGAGGCCCGCGAGTACGAGTACTATCCGGTGACCTGGCGCGAGCCGTATCTCGGCCGGCGCCGGGCGCTCGGCTGGCAGCTCTACGGGCTCGCCGGGATCGCAAAAGGCGACAAGGCGGGCGCCAAGCGCCAGATGGGCCGCAACTTCACGTTCTTCGGCGCGCCGATCGGCCTCGTCTTCACCATCGCCCGCGACCTGGAGCAGGGCAGCTGGCTCGATTACGGCATGTTCCTCCAGACCCTGATGCTCGCCGCCCGCGGCCGCGGCCTCGATACCTGTCCGCAGGCGGCGATCGCGAGCTATCCCGGGGTGGTGCGGGCAGAGCTCGGCATCCCGGAGAGCGAGATGGTGGTGTGCGGGATGGCGCTGGGCTTCGCCGATCCGGAGGAGCCGGTGAATCGGTTACGGGCGGAGCGGGAGCCGGTCGAGGTTTACACGACGTTTCACGAGGCATGACGGTCGTCGTGTTCAACAGCCATGATCGCTGTAGACATTGGGCGATCAGTGCATAAAACGATTTCTCGATCTCAGCAGACTTGCGTTGACAGGCCCACGCTTCGTCCGCTGAGAGCATTTTCCGACGAAGTGGATACCGGTTCGTCGTAGAAAATGCGGCAAAATCAAATGCCTGGAGCACCGCCCGATTGCAACGTGATCGGGCGGTGCTCAAAGCGACAGATCGCATGGCCGATCGGCGGCGATCGATCCTCTCCGCCAATGCCCCAGGGATCGCCGTCGCTCGCGCGGCGCACGCCCGGCCCCTGCCTCATGCCGCCCCGCTACGCCACCCGCACCACCGGCTCGAACCGCCCCTTCACCTTCACCGGGACGGTAAACGTCCGCCCGGCGAAGCGGTCGTCGGTGCGGTCCGGATCGATGCCTTCCGTCGCCGAGGTGACCACCAGGGTGTCGGCGTCCGGCCCGATGAAGGCCGGGCAGGTCACCTGACGGGCAGGCAGGGCGATGCTGCGCACCCGCGTCCCGTCCGGCGCATAGGCATCGAGGCTGGCGCCGCCCCAGCGGGCGTTCCAGACCAGGCCCTCTTCGTCGATCACCGCGCCGTCCGGCGCCCCCTCGGAGGGCGGAATGGTCACGAAGACCCGGCGGTCGCCGGTGGGCAGGCCGGTGGCCGGATCGGTCGCGACGCGCCAGATCGTGCCGGCCTGCGAATCGGCGAAGATCGCGCGCGTGCCATCGGCCGAGAACGCGATGGCGTTGGGGATGGTCAGGCCGGAGAACAGGGTGCGGACCTCGCCGCGGAAGAACCAGTAGATCGCGCCGAACCCGGATTCGGCGTGCTTGCCCATCGTGCCGAGCCAGAGCGCCCCGCTCGGATGGACCCGGCCGTCATTGGAGCGGGTCTCGGGCCGGTCGGCCTCGAGCGGCACCAGACGCCGCATCCGTCCGGTGGCGATGTCGCGCAGGTACAGCCCGTCCTCGGCCCCCAGAAGCAGGGTGGCGTCGTCGACCCGCGCCACCATCGAGGCCATCACCGGCAGATCGTGCAGGGTGGTGGTGCCGCCCGAGAACGGCCGCTCGCACAGGTGCCGGCCGAGGATGTCGAGCCAGTAGAGCCGGCCGAGGCCGGGATGCGCCGCCGGCCCCTCGCCGAGCAGGCAGGCGTGGTCGCAGAAGAGTCCGGCCCAGCCGCTCATCGGGCCGTCTCCGTCGTGAAGCGGTACGCGATGATCTGGCGGTAGGTCTCGCCTGGGCACAACACGGCGCTCGGGAAGCCTGGATGGTTGGGTGCGTCGGGATAGGCTTCGGGTTCGAGGCACAAGGCCGAGCGGGCGGCATAGCCCAGGCCCGCCCTGGCGAGCTGGGCACCGTCGTAGAGCTGGACCGCAGGCGCCGTGGCGAGCACCGTCAGCGTCACGTCGCTGCCCGCCGCGGTGACCCGGGCGACGGGACGGGGCTCCGCAATGGTCTCGCGTCCGACCACGAAGGCGTGGTCGAAGGCGTGGGTCCCGATCCGCGTCGGGCGGCGCAGGTCGAAGCGCGTGCCGGCGACCGGGGCAACCTCGCCGGTCGGGATCAGCCCCTCGTCGACCGGCAGGTAGGACTCGGCCGCGATCGCGATCACATGGTCGTCGATCGTCGAGGCCGGGACGCCGTCCGGTGGCAGCGTCAGGTTGAAGTAGCTGTGGTTCGTCAGGTTCACGACGGTCGGCTTGTCGGTCGTCGCCGTCAGGGTGATGCGCAAGGTGCCGGGGCCGGTGATCGCGTAGGTGCAGGCGACACCGAGGGCGCCCGGATAGCCTTCCTCGCCGTCCTCGGCCCGGTAGGCGAGGGTCACGCTGCGCGGGCCCACCTCCGTGAAGGTCCAGTTGCGGCGGGAAAAGCCCTCCGCGCCGCCATGCAGGTGGGCGCGGCCGGCCTCGTTGCGGGGAAGCTGGTAGGCCGTGCCGTCGAGGCTGAAGCGCCCGCCCGCGATGCGGTTGGCGAAGCGGCCGACGATCGCCCCGCATTGCGGGGTCCTCGCCACGTAGTCGTGAGGATCGTCGCGCCCGAGCACCATCGGGCGGCCCTGGAAGTCGAGCCGGCGGAGCACCGCCCCGAGGCTCAGGATCGCCACGCCGAGCCCGTCGCCCTCCAGCCGCGCTTCGAGGATCGGGCTGCCGTCCGGCATCGTCCCGACCGGGACGGGGCCACGGGTGCTCGGATCTCGGGGGCTCATGGACGCTTCCTCACGGAACCGGCTTCCGACCGGATCGGGCCAGCACAAGGGTAGGGCGCGGAACCGGTGGTCTCCACTGCCGCGGCGCCATTCCGCAGCCCGTCGCGCACCACCACCTCGGTCGCCGTCGCGGCGGCCGCGGGGTCGCCGGCGCGGATCGCCGCCGCGATCGCCGCGTGGGCGCGCCAGGAGGTCTCGTGCGCCTGCGGGTCGGTCGGCCGGCTCATCCGGAAGACCACGTCGAGGGCGGCCTCGGTCACGGCGCCGACGGAATGCATGAAGACGTTGCCGGAGGCATCGGCCAGCGCGAGGTGGAAGGCGAGGTCGGCGCTGGCGAAGGCCGGGTCGAGGCCCGGCGCCGCGCGCATCGCGGCGACGCAGGCGTCGAGGATGTCGATGTCGCCGTCGGTCCGGCGCTCGGCGGCGAGCGCCGCCGCCGCCGGTTCGATCGCCAGGCGGATCTCGGCGAGGTCGTGCAGGAAGCGCCGATCGATCCCGGCATCGAGGGTCCAGGCGAGCACGTCGCGGTCGAACAGGTTCCAGGCCGCCCGCTCGCGCACCCGGGTGCCGACACGGGTGCGGGCCTCCAGCAGCCCCTTGCCCGACAGGGTCTTGACCGCCTCGCGCAGGACCGTGCGCGACACGCCGAAGCGCGCGAGCAGCGTCGGCTCGCCAGGGAGCACGGCGCCTTCGGGAAAATGACCGGCGACGATGCCGGTGCCGAGCGCCCGGGCCACCCGGGCATGGCCCGGCCCCGGCAGAGGCACGATCGCGACGCCGCTTTCATCCAAGGTTGCATCCTCCCACCGCGTTTCGCCTCTTGCCCGGGGGTCAGGATTCCGCGATAAGGGCCAGGCCACTGGAATAGTCATATTAAATGATTTTCAGTGCGTCGAGCGGACCGGCGGGCTTCAGGGAGGAAGCGGTGGCGGCACTCTATCCGGACCTTGCGGGCAAGGTCGTGGTGGTGACGGGCGGCGGCTCCGGCATCGGGGCGGAGCTGGTCCGGCACTTCGCCCGGCAGAAGGCCCGGGTCGGTTTCCTGGACATTGCGGACGCGCCCTCGCGGGCCCTGGCCTCCGAACTGGCGGAGGAGGGCCTCGCGGTCGCCTTCGAGCATGCCGACGTCACCGACATTCCTGCGCTCCAGGCCGCGATCGGCCGCATCCGCGACCGCTTCGGCCCGGTCGACGTGCTGATGAACAACGCCGCCCATGACGAGCGTCACGCCACCGAGGAGGTGACGGAGGCGTATTGGGACGGCCGCATCGCCGTGAACCTGAAGCACCAGTTCTTCGCCGCCCAGGCCGTCCTGCCCGACATGAAGGCGAAGGGCGGCGGCGCGATCGTCAATTTCGGCTCGGTGTCGTGGATGATCGGCCAGGGCGGCATGGCCGCCTACACCGCCTGCAAGTCGGGGGTGATCGGGCTCACCCGCTCGCTCGCCCGCGATTTCGGCCCCTTCAACATCCGCGTCAACGCCCTGGCGCCGGGCTGGATCATGACCGAGCGCCAGCTCGCCCTCTGGGTGACGCCGGAATCCGACGCCGAGATCAATGCCCGTCAGTGCCTCAAGCGCAAGCTGGTGCCGGCGGATGTCGCCCGCTTCGCGGTGTTCCTCGCCTCGGAGGAGGCCGGGGCCTGCACCAACCAGCATTACGTGGTGGATGGTGGATGGGTGTGAGAGGAGGGCCGGCTTCCGCAGGTCTGTCGGAAGCCGGTCATGGCGCGGGGTTTCTTCTCTCCCCGCGGGTGGGAAGAGGGCCGTGTCGCCGTCCAGAAGACACGGCGAGCCGATAGGGCGAGGGTGAGGGGGTATCTCCGGATGAGGCTCCTCCGGCATCACCCCCTCACCCTCGCTCGGGCTGCGCCTCCGCTCGTCACGACCCCGACAAAGGGCGCGTGACCCTCTCCCCGCCCGCAGGGAGAGGCGAAATCGGCGCCATGTCCTTCACGGTTGGCCGTTGGGGCTCCCGGGCAGACGTCGCGGGCCGTCCCACCTGCCAGCCACACGACAGACACTCACCCCCGGCAGACTGGCAGGATGCCATCCTGCCGGGCACGACTCACCGGCAGCCCCGCGCGACCAAGATGCGGGGATTTGGGAGGAACCATGACGTCGTTCGTCGCCCTCGTCGGCGGAGCCCTGATGGCTGCCGCGATGCTCGCAACACCGGCCCAAGCCCAGCCGAAGGGCAAGATCGGCGTCTCGATGCCGACCAAGTCGTCGGCGCGCTGGATCGCCGACGGCCAGGGCCTGGTCCAGGCGCTCAAGGCCAAGGGCTACACCCCCGACCTGCAATATGCCGAGGACGAGATCCCCAACCAGCTGTCGCAGATCGAGAACATGATCGCCACCGGCGCCAAGGTGCTGGTGATCGCCGCGATCGACGGCACCACCCTGTCCGACGTGCTGCAACAGGCGAGCGACCGTGGCATCAAGGTCGTCGCCTATGACCGCCTGATCCGCGGATCGAAGACCATCGATTACTACGCCACCTTCGACAACTTCCAGGTCGGTGTGCTGCAAGGCAGCTACATCGTCGACAAGCTCGGCCTCAAGGACGGCAAGGGCCCGTTCACCATCGAGCTGTTCGGCGGCTCGCCGGACGACAACAATGCCTATTTCTTCTACGACGGCGCGATGTCGGTGCTGAAGCCCTACATCGATGCGGGCAAGCTGAGCGTGCCGAGCAAGCAGCTCGGGATGGACAAGGTCTCGACCCTGCGCTGGGACGGCGCGGCGGCCCAGGCCCGGATGGACAACCTGCTCTCCGCCTTCTACGGCACCAAGCGCCTCGACGCGGTCCTGTCGCCCTATGACGGCATCTCGATCGGCATCATCTCGTCGCTGAAAGGAGTCGGCTACGGCTCGTCCGACCAGCCGATGCCGGTGATCACCGGCCAGGACGCCGAGATTCCCTCCGTCAAGGCGATCATCCGCGGCGACCAGAGCATGACGGTGTTCAAGGACACCCGCGAGCTCGCCAAGGTGACGAGCGACATGGTCGACGCGATCTCGACCGGCGGGCAGGTCCAGGTCAACGACACCAAGACCTACAACAACGGCGTCAAGGTGGTGCCATCCTATCTGCTCAAGCCGGTGACGGTCGACAGATCGAACTGGGAAAAGGTTCTGGTCGAGAGCGGCTATTACAAGGCCCAGCAGGTCAAGTGATGGCGGCGTCCCCGGCCCCGCGCGCGGCGCCGAGCGCATCCCCGATCCTGGAGATGCGCGGCATCACCAAGGCGTTCCCGGGCGTGAAGGCGCTCGACAACGTCACCCTCGCCGTCCGCGCCGGCGAGATCCACGCCGTCTGCGGCGAGAACGGGGCCGGGAAGTCGACCCTGATGAAGGTGCTGAGCGGGGTCTACCCCGCCGGCTCCTATGACGGCCACATCCTGTTCGACGGCGAGGAGCGGCTTTTCTCCGGCATCCCGGACAGCGAGGCGCTCGGCATCATCATCATCCACCAGGAACTCGCCCTGGTGCCGCTCTTGTCGATCGCGGAAAACATCTTCCTGGGCAACGAGGCGGCGTCGCGCTTCGGGGTGATCGACTGGCCGCTCGCCATGGCGCGCACCCGCGACCTGCTGGCCCGGGTCGGCCTCGACGAGGCGCCCGAAACGCTGGTGACCGATCTCGGCGTCGGCAAGCAGCAGCTCGTCGAGATCGCCAAGGCGTTGTCGAAGCGGGTGCGGCTCCTCATCCTCGACGAGCCGACCGCCTCGCTCAACGAGAGCGACAGCGCCGCGCTCCTCACCCTGCTGGAGGCATTCCGCGATCAGGGCATCACCTCGATCCTGATCTCGCACAAGCTCAACGAGATCGCCCGGGTCGCCGACAGCGTCACGATCCTGCGCGACGGCGCCAGCGTCGAGACCCTGGCCAGGGAGGCGATGCTGGGGCCGGACGGCAATCTGAACGAGGACCGGATCATCAAGGGCATGGTCGGGCGCGACCTCGCCCACCGCTATCCGCCGCGGGAGGGCGTCACGATCGGCGAGCCGCTCTTGGAGGTGACGGGCTGGAGCGTGCGCCACCCGCTCCACCCCGACCGGCTGGCGGTGCAGGATGTGAGCCTGACGGTCCGCCGCGGCGAGGTCGTCGGCATGGCGGGGCTCCTCGGGGCCGGGCGGACCGAGTTCGCCATGAGCCTGTTCGGCGGCGCCTACGGCCAGCGCGTCGCCGGCCAGGCGCGGTTGCGGGGCCAACCCGCCGATCTCGGCAGCGTCGAGGCGGCGATCCGGGCCGGCCTCGCCTACGCCACCGAGGACCGCAAGGGCTACGGCCTCGTCCTGCACGAGGACATCCGCACCAACGTGTCGCTGGCCAATCTCGCGGGCGTCGCGGCACGCGGCGTCATCGACGAGGACCGGGATCGGGCGGTGGCGGAACGCTACCGCGAGCGCCTGCGCATCCGCTCGTCGGGCATCGACCAGGCCACGGTGAACCTGTCGGGCGGCAACCAGCAGAAGGTCGTGCTGAGCAAGTGGCTCTTCGCCGATCCGGACGTGCTGATCCTCGACGAGCCGACCCGCGGCATCGATGTCGGCGCCAAATACGAGATCTACGCGATCATCAACGACCTCGCCCGGCAGGGGAAGGGCGTGCTGATCATCTCGTCGGAGATGCCGGAGCTTTTGGGGATGTGCGACCGCATCCTGGTCATGAACCGCGGCCGCATCGTCGGCGAACTCCCCGCGGCGCAAGCCTCACAGGAGGCGATCATGCGGGCCATCGTCACCTCGGGAGGATAAGACAGCCATGAGCGACACCGCCACTCCCGTCCAGCAGGCGCCGCGCCCCCCGGCCCTTGCGGGCCTCAACGCAAAAGCCTTCTCCGGCTCGCTGCGCGATTATGGCATGATCCTGTGCCTCGTCGGCATCGTCATCTTCTTCCAGGTCTTCACCGACGGGGCGCTCCTGCGCCCGCTCAACCTCACCAACCTGGTGTTGCAGAACAGCTACATCGTGGTGATGGCGCTCGGCATGCTGCTGGTCATCGTCGCCGGGCATATCGACCTGTCGGTCGGCTCGACCGCGGGCTTCATCGGGGCGCTCGCCGCGGTCCTGATGGTGCAGATGGGCCTGCCTCCCCTGCTCGCCACGGTGCTGTGCCTCGTCGCCGGCGGGGTCATCGGCGCGGCGCAAGGATGGTGGGTGGCTTACTTGCGCATCCCGTCCTTCATCGTGACGCTCGCCGGCATGCTGGTGTTCAAGGGCCTGACCCTGGCGCTGCTCGCCGGCCAGTCGGTCGGGCCGTTCCCGCCGGACTTCCAGAAGCTCAGCTCCGGCTTCATCCCGGACATCGTCACCGGCGGCCCGCTGCGCATCACCTCGGTGCTGGTGGGCGTCGCGCTGGCCGTCATCCTCGTCGGCTCGAACCTGCGCCGGCGGCTGGGCCAGCAGCGCCAGGGCTTCACGGCGGAGCCGATCGGCGCCTTCGCGCTCAAGAACGCGCTCGTGGCGGCGGTGATCGTCGCCTTCAGCACCTGGCTTGCCACCTATCGCGGCCTGCCGAACGTGCTGATCGTGATGTTCGCGCTGATCCTGCTCTACCGCTTCGTCACCAGCCGGACGGTGATCGGCCGGCGCATCTACGCGCTCGGCGGCAACGAGAAGGCGGCCAAGCTCTCCGGCATCAACACCGAGCGCCTGACCTTCCTCACCTTCGTCAACATGGGGGTGCTCGCCGCGCTCGCCGGCCTGATCTTCGCCGCCCGCCTCAACACCGCGACGCCGAAGGCGGGCCTCGGCTTCGAACTCGACGTGATCGCCGCCTGCTTCATCGGCGGCGCCTCGGCCTCGGGCGGCGTCGGCAAGGTCACCGGCGCGGTGGTCGGCGCGCTGATCATGGGCGTGATGAACAACGGCATGTCGATCCTTGGCATCGGCATCGACTACCAGCAGGTCATCAAGGGGCTGGTGCTGCTGGGGGCGGTGAGCATCGATCAGTATTACCGCAAGCGGTGAAGCAGGAGGCGGCGTTCGACCGCCGCCTCCGAGAGTTTTTTCAAGACGATTTCGATGAGCAGCACCAAAGTTCGAAAGAAACCGACCGTTGGTTCCGCTCTCCAATTTTCGCTAATTCTTTGTCTTATTATCGAAAATTTGAGATGGTTGATCGGCCCGGTGCGTCAGCATCTTGGGCCGATGGTATGAAACCCTCCTTCGAGGCTGCGGTTGGCCGCACCTCAGCTCGACATTTTTCTAATTTTCAAGGACCGTGGGGCCTGGGCGGACACCGGGATCGTCAGGACCGTGACGTGGGACCTGCACGAATGACCCCGGGCGAGTCCGTGACCGACCCCGGCAGGCGGCGTCAGCCCTCACCGCCCCGCACCCGCTCGGTCGCGAGGGCCGGCGCGCCGAACCACTCCGTCCGCATCGCCTCGCGCAAGAGCGCGCCGACCGCCGGGGCGTGCGGCCGGCCGCGGACGGTGACGAGGTTGACCTCGCGCGAGAAGTCCGGCTCGACCAGCGGGCGGGCGACCACCCCGGGATGGGTCACGCAAGAGCGCGGCATGAAGCCGAAGCCGAGGCCTGAGGCGATCATCGCCAGGATCCAGTCGTCGCGCTCGCTCCGGTAGATCGTCTCGCAGTCTTTGCAGCCCTGCGCCTCCCAGATCGGGCCGGCGACGCCGCGGAACTCGCAATTGAGGCGCTGCACGTAGTGCTGGCCGCTGAGATCCTGTGGGCGGATGGCCGCGAGGGCGGCGAGCGGGTGGCCAGGCTCCACCGCGATCACCATCGGCTCGCGGAACAACGGGAGGAGGTGGAGCCGCGGATCGGGCTCGCGGCCCGGAAGGCAATAGAGCGCGACCTCCAGCGAGCCCGCCAGCAGACGTTCCTCGAGAGCCCCAGCGCTCGCATCGACGATGTCGAGCTCGAGATCCGGGTGGCGCGACCGGAGGCCACCGATGAGCCCGACGAGGGCATCGGGCTGGATCGTGCACATCACCCCAAGGGTCAGGCGGGTGCGGCGCTGGCGGCCGAAGGCGCGGGCCTGGGCCTGGGCGGCCTGCGCCTTGGCGTAGACCTCCTCCAGGTAGGGCCGGACGGTGCGGCCCAGTTCCGAGAGCTGCGTGCCCGTGCGCTCGCGGTGGAACAGGGCGCCGCCCAGCTCCTCTTCCAGGAAATGGATCGCCCGGGTGAGGGAGGGCTGGGTGACGTTGCAGGCCTGGGCCGCCCGGGTGAAGTTGTGCTCCTCGCACAACGCGAGGAAGTAGCGGATCTGGTGCATCTCCATGGTCGTCCCCCGCAGCATCGGCCTCGCACCGAACGGCCCCGCTGCCGGGGACGGTCCTGAGGCTAGCATTGCGGAGGCCGATCGGGAACGAGGCCACGACGCTCCGTCAGCACCACGGGCAGGACGGCCAGGCCGGCGGGTCGGAGGGCCGCACCGGCGCGACCGTGCTGCGCACCGCCGGGGGCGCCCGCCGCGCCGACCGGGCACCGGCCTCGCCGTAGCCGGCATAGGACGGGGGTGCGGGCATCGCGACCACGACGGCCTCGTCGCGGCTCTCGGGATGCAGCAGAGACTGGGTCCAGGCATGGGCGGATCCGGTCGAGAAGGCGGCGAGCACGACACCGGCGAGAAAAAGGCTGCGCATTGGAAGCGGGTCCTTGAGGGGAGCGGGACCGGATGTCCCGCGTCGTCGAGGAGGATCATCGCCGCAGCGGCCCCCCGCGGGCCAATGCCGTTCGCCTATCGTGGCGATACCGTCCGGCTCTGATGCGGCGGTTGACGGGAGGCGGCAGAGCGGCGCCTAACGCATGTCCCCGTGCCCGGCCAAGGAGCCCCGACATGAGCCGCCTCGTCACCGTGCTGAACGGCCCGAACCTGAACCTGCTCGGCAAGCGCCAGCCGCACATCTACGGCAGCGAAACGCTCGCCGACGTCGAAGCATCCTGCCGGGCGCTCGCCGGCGAGCTGGGCGTGGAGATCCGTTTCCACCAGTCGAACCGCGAATATGAGATCATCGACTGGATCCACGAGGCGCGCGAGACCGCCGGCGGCCTCGTCATCAACCCGGCGGCCTTCACTCACACCTCGGTGGCGATCCTCGACGCGCTCAATACCTTCGAGGGGCCGGTGATCGAGGTGCACATCTCGAACGTGCACAAGCGCGAATCCTTCCGCCACCATTCCTACGTCTCGCTGCGCGCCGACGGGGTGATCGCAGGCCTCGGCACGCAGGGCTATCTGCTGGCGTTGCGCCAGGTCGCGCAGCTCATCGGCGAGAAGGCGTGACGCACCGACCCCGTGTCCGAACGCGACGGTGACGAGCCTCCCCTCGTCGGAGGACGGAGGCTCTCGCGGGAGATCGCCCGCGCCTGAGATCGCGGCCGCCATGACGGGGCGGACGTCTCCAGGCCAGCGGCTCGAGGTCGCGGGTCAATCCTCCGGCTCCCGGCGGGCTCGACGCCGAGGAACGAACCGGCCGGCAGCGCCGCCCAGTCGTCCACGAGGAATGGGTTCATGAGGTTGTTGTCCCGGGCCCGGAATCAGTTGTGGTGTCCGCCAGGGCGAAGTGGCCCTGGAGAAGCGCGGTCGGTTCCTTCTCGTCCCGGATGACCTGGAGGGTCGCGGCCACGACGAGCTGGCAGACGCGCCCGAACTGGTACTCGGCCGCCGGGGCGATGCGGTTCGGCATGTCCCCCTCCGCAAGGGTGCCGAGCCCGAGGTGATGGAGACGCCCTCACCATCTATCAGTATTATAGAAAAATGGATTGACACCCTGATCTGTGGTCTGGTTCGCGGAGTCGCCCTGACGTGAGCGGATTGACACCATCGACGGCGTCAAAGGCATCGCATCGGGCAGCGCGAATGACTTGCAGCGCCTCGCACCCAAGCAAAGCAAGACACAGCGGGGCAATCTATTCCTCCTGACTGCCACAATATCCTGGCTATCCTGCGTCTTTCCTCCGTCCGCATCATGATGCGGATTCTCTATCGGAATTCAATATATTTCCAGACAGACTCTATGAAATGGAACCGAACATAGAAATCTTTGCCTGAATCACTTCGGCCGTCGGCCTCATCAGGTCGGAGCCATGAGATCAGAGCACTTCCCGACCAGGTTGCAATCGGGGCGTGCTCTAGGCGCCCGGCCGACGCAGCCGGCATCAGGAGAAGCGCAGGTTGGCCCGCGTGAGCTGGTCGATTGAGGCGCATCCCATCAGCCGCATGTCCCGCTCGATCTCGGTCCGCATCAAGTCGAGCGCCCGTTCCACGCCGGCCTGGCCGGCGGCGACGAGCGGGAACAGGTAGTAGCGGCCGAGTCCGACGGCCTTCGCCCCCAGTGACAGCGCCTTCAGCACGTGGGTGCCGCGCTGCACGCCGCCATCCATGATCACGTCGATCCGGTCGCCGACCGCGTCTACGATCTCGGCAAGCTGGTCGAAGGCCGTGCGCGACCCGTCGAGCTGCCGGCCGCCATGATTCGACAGGATGATGCCGGTGCAGCCGATCTCGACCGCGCGCCGGGCATCCTCCACCGACATCACGCCCTTCAGGCAGAACTGGCCGCCCCAGTCCCGCACCATCGCGGCGACGTCGTCCCAGGACAGGCTGGGATCGAGCATCTCGGTGAAATAGCGGCTGATCGACAGCGCGCCGCCGCCCAGATCGACGTGGCCGTCGAGCTGCGGCAGCGTGAAGCTCTCGTGGGTCAGGTAGTTGATCGCCCAGGCGGGTTTCAGCGCGAACTGCATCATTCCCGCGAGGGTGAGACGGAACGGGATCGAGAAGCCCGTCCGCTTGTCGCGCTCGCGGTTGCCGCCGGTGATGCTGTCGACGGTCAGCATCATGACCTCGATGCCCGCCTCCTTGGCGCGGGCCATCATCGCGCGGTTCAGGCCGCGGTCCTTGTGGAAGTAGAACTGGTAGACCTGGGGACCGCCGCTGATCCGGCGCGCCTCCTCCAGGCTCACCGTCCCGAGGGAGGAGACGCCGAACATCGTCCCGTACTTGCCGGCCGCCGCCGCGACGGCGCGCTCGCCCTGGTGATGGAAGAGCCGCTGGAGAGCGGTCGGCGAGCAATAGACCGGCAGGGCGAGGCGCTGGCCCATGACCGTCACCGACATGTCGATCTCGCCTACGCCGCGCAGGACGTTGGGCACCAGGTCGCAGCGTTCGAAGGCGGTCGTGTTGCGGCGGTAGGTGACCTCGTCGTCGGCGCCGCCGTCGATGTAGTCGAAGATCGGTCCGGGCAGTCGCGCTTTCGCCATGCGCCGGAAATCGTGGAAGCTGTGGCAGCTCTTCAATCGCATCTCGGGTCTCCGCGGGCGCACGGCGCCGCCGCAGGCATCGAACGGGGGAGGGCCGGGAGCGGGCATCCGCCCCCAGCCCGATGGCCTCAATGGGTGATGGCCGGGACCGCCGCGTGCGGCACCATCGCGGTGAAGGGCGGCACGTAGGCTTGCAGCATCACCAGGAGGCCGACGAGGCCGGCGAGCGCGATCGAGTGGAAGAAGACGTAGCGCAGGATCTTCGCCTCGCCGCCATACCACTGCGTCGCCGTGGAGGCGACGACGATCGATTGCGCGTCGATCATCTTGCCCATCACGCCGCCGGAGGAGTTGGAGGCGGCCATCAGGACCGGCGACAGGCCGAGCTGCTCCGCCGTGATCTTCTGCAACCCGCCGAACAGCACGTTCGAGGCGGTGTCCGAGCCGGTCAGCGCGACGCCGAGCCAGCCGAGCATGGCCCCGAAGAAGGGGTAGATCCAGCCCGTCCGGGCGAAGGCGAGGCCGAGCGTGGCGTCGGTGCCCGAATACTTGGTGACGTAGCCCAGCGCCAGCATCGCCGAGATGGTGACGAGCGAGTAGCGCACGAGCCAGGCGGTGCGGCCGTATTCCCGCACGAGCTTGACCGGGCCGAAGCCGAGGATCAGGCCGCCGACGATCGCCGAGAGCAGGATGCCGGTGCCGGTCGCCGAAAGCAGGTTGAGCGTGTAGATCGCCGCCTCGCTATGGGCTTGGGCGACGACCGGCGGCACCTTGACCACGAGGTTGTGCAGGTAGGGGACCGGCATCTTCCAGACCCAGAGCGCGTCGAGCCAGACGCGGAATTGCGGCGTGCCCCAGGCGAAGACGAACACCGAGAGGATGAGCCAGGGCAGCCAGGCCCGGAACACGGCGCCGGTGCCGTGGGTCCGCCGCGCCACGGCCGGGGCTTCCTGCGCCTCGACATCGGTGGCCGTCCAGATCCGGGCCGGCTTCCAGACCCGCAGGAAGCCCGCGAGCGCCGCCATCGAGGAGATCGCCGCGACCACGTCGACGAGCCACGGCCCGTGGAAGTTGGAGACGAGGTATTGCGGGACCGCGAAGGCGAGGCCGGCGACCAGCAGCGCCGGCCACACCTCCAGCATGCCCCTGCGGCCGGCGAAGGCCCAGATCAGCCAGAACGGCACGAGGAGCGAGAAGAACGGCAGCTGCCGCCCGATCATCGCGGACAGCTCGATCAGGTCGAGGCCGGTGACGGCGGCGAGCGCGATCACGGGCGCGCCCAGCGCCCCGTAGGCGACGGGCGCGGTGTTGGCGATGAGCGAGAGGCCGGCCGCCGCGAGTGGCGTGAAGCCAAGGCCCATCAGCATGGCGGCCGTCACCGCCACCGGGGTGCCGAACCCCGCCGCGCCCTCGAAGAAGGCGCCGAACGAGAAGGCGATGAACAGGAGCTGGAGGCGCCGGTCCGGGGTGATGCCGGCGATCGAGTCCCGCAGGATGTCGAACTGCCCGGTGCGCTCGGTCAGCCGGTAGAGGAAGATCACGTTCAGGATGATCCAGCCGATCGGCAGGAGCCCGAAGGCGGCGCCGTAGACCGCCGTGGCGCCCGCCATCGGGGCTGGCATCCCGAAGCCGAGCACCGCCACGCAGAGGGCCACGACGAGCCCGAGGAGCGCCGCGACATGCGCCTTCAGGTGCAGGAGGCCGATGCCGCCGAGCAGCACCGCGATCGGCAAAGCCGCCAGCGCCGTCGACCACAGCGTGTTCGACAGCGGATCATAGACTTGGTTCCAACTCACGGCGTCGTCCTCCCGGTGCATGGTTCGATCGGTGCGGCGACCGGGCAGCCTCCATCGTCGTCCCTGAGCGCGTGGCATACGCGCAGGGACCCGGGGCCGTTCTCGCCGATCCGCAATCGAAGCCCTGGCTTCCTCAATGAGCCACTGGCATGATCTTGGTAAAATGATTTTACCAAGCACGTCAACTGGACATCGCGGTTGCCCGCGCTAAGGTCCGGCGGCCGGTGTGATGCATCGGGGGCCTGCATCGGGGAGCACGAGATGGAGTCGGAGCCGATCAAGGGTGCGAGCGTCGCCGAGAGCACGGCCCGCCACCTCAAGGACCTGATCCTCGAAGGCGCCCTCAGCCCGGGCGATCTCCTGCTGCCCGAGCGCGACCTGGCGGTGCAGCTCAACGTGTCCCGGCCGACCCTGCGCCAGGGCATCAAGATTCTGGAGGACGAGGGCCTCCTCGTCTCGACGCCGGCCGGGCGCTCGGTCGCCTCCCTCGGCCGCGAGATCACCGATCCGCTGATCGCGCTCATCGCCTCGCATGCCGAGGTCGTGGACGATTACCTGGAGTTCCGGGCGACGACCGAACGGATGGCGGCGCGCCTCGCCGCCGCGCGGGCGAACGAGGTCGACCGCGAGCGGCTGACCGCCTGCATGGAGCGCATCGACCGCGCCCACGAGAGCGGCGTGCAGCGCGACGAGGCGGATGCGGATGTCGACCTGCACATCGCGGTCTACGAGGCGAGCCACAACCTCGTCGTCCTGCACACGATGCGCGCCCTGTCGGGCATGCTGCGCCAGGGCGTGATCGAGAACCGCGAGTTGCTGTTCTCACGCCCCGAGACGCGCGACCAGCTGCGCGCGCAGCACCGGGCGATCTACGAGAGCGTGATGGCCGGGAAGGTGGAGGAGGCCGGCGATGCGGCCGAAGCGCATATCCACTACACCCACCGCGCCCTCGACGAGATCAAGGCGTCGGAGGCCCGCTTGCAGGTGTCGCTGCGCCGGCTGAATGGCGGCCGCGTCTCGGCGCGGCAGAGGCCTGAGCGTTGAGGAACCGGCCGGCCCGGCACCCGCGCGCGTGGATCTGCCGGGCCCGGAGAGGAGGCCATCATGACCGAGGGACCGCCGCACCTTCCGTGACCCTCGCGCCTAGTGCGATGGTCGCCACGCGAACGGATCTGGATGACGTGCCGCCGGTCGTCTCCGGCCGGGACGGTCACGGCGACATCCTCGAAGGGCCAGGGACGCGGGGGCCGGCCCCGGAGGCCGGCCCGCACACCCATGTCAGTGGCGATCCATGTCAGTGGCTATGCGCGTGGTCCCGCGCCGGCTCCGGTGCCTGAACCGCCTCCGGCGCCGCGTCGAGGTTCTCCTCCCTGACGCGCTTCCTCTGGAAGAACCGCATCGCGACGACGAAGAAGACCGGGACCAGGATCACCGCCAGCACGGTGGCGGAGATCATGCCGCCCATCACGCCGGTGCCGATCGCCTGCTGGCTCTTCGAGGCCGCGCCGGTCGCGATGGCAAGCGGCACGACACCGAAGATGAAGGCGAGGGAGGTCATGACGATCGGGCGGAAGCGCAGGCGCGAGGCTTCGACCGTGGCCGGGACCAGTTTGGTGCCCGGCTTCCAGAGTTCGCGCGCGAACTCGATGATCAGGATCGCGTTCTTGGCCGACAGGCCGATGATCGTGATGAGCCCGATCTTGAAGTACACGTCGTTGGGCATGTCCCGGATGAGCACGCCGGCGACCGACCCGATCACGCCGAGCGGGATGACCAGCATCACCGCGAGCGGGATCGACCAGCTCTCGTAGAGCGCGGCCAGGCACAGGAACACGATCAGCACCGAGAGGGCGAGCAGCAGCGTTGCCTGCGAGCCAGCCTGTTTCTCCTGGAGCGACTGCCCGGTCCAGGTATAGCCGAAGCCCTTCGGCAGCTGGGTCATCAGCCGCTCCATCTCGGCGATCGCCTCGCCCGAGGTGAAGCCCGCCGCCGGCTCACCGGTGATGCGGACCGACTGGTAGCCGTTGAAGCCGATGATCTGGGCCGGACCGACGCTCCATTTCAGGTGGGCGAAGGACGACATCGGCACCATCGTGCCGAGGTGGTTCTTGACGCCGTAATTCAGCAGGTCGGTGGCGTTGAGGCGCTGGCCGTCCTCGGCCTGGACGATCACCCGCTGCATCTTGCCCCGGTTGGGGAAGTCGTTGGTGTAGACCGAGCCGAGGTTGACCTGGATGGTGTCGTTGATGTCGGCGAAGTTGACGCCGAGCGCCGCTGCCTTCTCGCGGTCGATCACCAGTTCCGCCTGCGGCGCGGGCGGCAGGCCCTCGACATAGACGTTCTTGAGGATCGGGCTCTTGCGGGCGATCGCCAGCAACTGCTCCTGCGCCGCCATCAGGGCCGCGTAGCCCTTCTGGGCCCGGTCCTGGAGGCGGAAGCTGAAGCCCGAGGCGTTGCCGAGGTTGTCGATCGGCGGCGGCTCCAGCGCCTGGATCACCGCGTCGCGGTAGCTCGCCATCGCCTTGTTGGTGCCGGCGACGAGGGCCGCCGCCGACTGGTCCTTGCCACGCTCCGACCACGGCTTGAGCGTGACGAACGCCTGCGAGGTCATCTGGCCTTGCCCTGAGAACGAGAAGCCGTTGACGATCGTCACGGTCGCCACGCCCGGCTGGGCCAAGAGGTGCTCCTCGGTCTTCTTCACCGCCGCCAGCGTGCGGTTGAACGAGGAGCCCGGCGGGGTCTGGATGTCGACGGTGAAGAAGCCCTGGTCCTCGACCGGCAGGAAGCCCTCGGGCAGGCGCGCGAAGGCGTAGGCGACGCCCGCGACCAGGATCAGGTAGACCACCATCATCCGGCCGGACTTCTTCACCGCCCAGGCCACGCCGCGGCCATAGCGCGCCGTCTCGCGGTCGACGATGCGGTTGAACCAGCCGAAGAAGCCGCGCTTGGCGTGGTGATGGCCGGGCTCGACGGGCTTGAGCAGCGTGGCGCACAGCGCCGGCGTCAGCGAGAGCGCCAGGAAGGCCGAGAAGGCGATCGAGGTCACCATCGCGATCGAGAACTGGCGGTAGATGATGCCGACCGAGCCGGGGAAGAACGCCATCGGGATGAACACCGCGACGAGCACCAGCGTGATGCCGATGATCGCGCCGGTGATCTGGCCCATCGCCTTGCGGGTCGCCTCCTTGGGCGACAGGCCCTCCTCGGACATGATCCGCTCGACGTTCTCGACCACCACGATCGCGTCGTCGACCAGGATGCCGATCGCCAGCACCATGCCGAACATCGTCAGCACGTTGATCGAGAACCCGGCGAGCAGCATGATCGTGCAGGTGCCGAGCAAGGCGATCGGCACCACGATCGTCGGGATCAGGGTGTAGCGGATGTTCTGGAGGAACAGGAACATCACGATGAACACCAGCACCACCGCCTCGACGAGGGTGTGCAGCACCTTCTCGATCGACGCCTCGACGGCCGGGGTGATGTCGTAGGGGATGTCCCACTTCACCGTGTCGGGGAAGAACTGGGACAGCTCCACCATCTTGGCGCGGATCGCCTTGGCGGTGTCGAGCGCGTTGCCGTCGGGGGCGAGGGTCACCGAGATGCCGGCGGCCGGCCCGCCATTGAGCCGGGTGGTGAACTTGTAATCCTCGCCGCCCAGCTCGATCCGGGCGACGTCGCGCAGGCGCACGGTTGAGCCATCGGGATTGGCCCGCAGCACCACCGCGCCGAATTCCTCCGGCGCCCGCATCTGGCCCTTGACGACGATCGGGTAGTTGACCGCGTGGGTCTCCGGGCTCGGCTGGGCGCCGACGGCGCCGGACGCGATCTGGACGTTCTGGCGGGTGATCGCCTGGGTCACGTCGGAGGCGTTGAGCGACAGGCCGCGCAGCTTGTCGGGGTCGATCCAGACCCGCAACGACCGCTCGGTCGAGTACAGGGTGGCGCGCCCGACGCCCGGGATGCGGCGGATCTCGTTGATGACGTTGCGGATCAGGAAGTCGCCGAGCGCGACCTCGTCCATCGACCCGTCCTTGGAGACGAGGGTGATGATGTTCAGGGTCGCCGCCGAGGCTTCCTCGACCAGGATGCCCTGCTGGCGCACTTCCGCGGGCAGCCGCGCCTCGACGCGCTTCAAGCGGTTCTGCACCTCGACGCCGGCATAGCCCGGATCGGTGCCGGGCTCGAAATTCGCCGTGATCTCGACGACGCCGAACGAATCGCTCGCCGATTCGAAGCTCTGGATGTTGGCCGCGCCGTTCAGCTCATCCTCGATGAGGCGCGTCGTGCCGGTATAGAGGTCCTCCACCGAGGCGCCCGGGAAGGCGGTGGAGAGGGCGATCGAGGGCGGCGCGATGATCGGGTATTGCGCCACCGGCAGCATCGGGATCGTCAACACGCCGCCCAAGCAGATGAACAGCGCGACGACCCAGGCGAAAACCGGCCGGTCGATGAAGAAGCTCGCCAAGGTGGTGTCCTCCTCAGCGCTGTTCGGTCGAGGCGGGGGCAGGGTGAGCGCCCGCCGCCGCCGACGCGACCGTGGTGGTCTCGAACGGCACCGCCGCGACCTGGGTGCCGGCGACGATCTTCTGGAAGCCTTCGGCGACGACCCGGTCGCCCTCCTTCAGCCCGTCGCGGATGACCCACTGGCCCTCGACCACCGGGCCGACCTCGACCGGCTGGAGCACCACCTTCTGGTCGGAACCGACGAGCCAGACCTGGGCCCGGCCGTCGTTGGAGCGATGCACCGCCTGCTGCGGCACCGCGATGGCGTCGGAATCGATGCCCTGCTTGATCCGGGCGCGGACATACATGCCGGGAAAGAGTTCGCCGTGCGGGTTCGGCACCACGGCGCGCAGGGTCACCTGGCCGGTGCTCGGATCCGCGGTCACGTCGGAGAACAGCAGCCGGCCGGGCTCGGGATAGAGCGAGCCGTCGTCCATGATGACGCGCACGCTCGCCACGTCGGGGGCGAGGCGGTCGAGTTCGCCGCTCGCCAGGTCCCGGCGCAGCTTGTTCAGCTCGCCGACCGACTGGGTGATGTCGACATAGATCGGGTCGAGCTGCTGGATCGTCGCCAGGTTGCTGGCGGCGCCCTGCTCGACGAGGGCACCTTCCGTGACCAGGGCCCGGCCGATACGGCCCGAGATCGGCGCGCGCACATCCGTATAGCCGAGGTTGAGCTGGGCCCGGTCGCGGGCCGCCTTGGCACCGGCGACCTCGGCCTCGGCCTGCTTCTGGCCCGCGAAGGCGGCGTCGTACTGGGCCTGGCTCGCCGTCTGGCGGGACAACAGGGTTTCCAGGCGCTCGGCCTGCTGGCGGGCCAGCACCAGGGCGGCCTCCGCCTTGGCGAGCGTCGCCTCGGCGCTGGCGAGGTCGGCCCGGAACGGCATCGGGTCGATCTTGTAGAGGATGTCGCCTTCCTTGACCAAGCTGCCCTGCTCGAAGGTGCGCTTGATGACGAGGCCGGCGACGCGGGCGCGCACCTCGGCGATGCGGGTCGGCGCGGCGCGCCCGGGCAGGTCGCGCTCGTAGGGGATCGGCTGGTGCCTGACCGTCACGATCGAGACTTCCGGCGGGGCGGCCGGGGCCGCGGGGGCGGCGGCCTGCTGGGCCGGCTTGCAGGCGGCGAGCCCGAGGAAGAGGGCGGTCGCTCCGAGGAGGATGCGGCGGCGTTGGTTCACGGGTCGGTCTTTCCTGCGCGATGGGGAGCGGCCGGGGCGCGTCGCGCCGCCGGGCATCCGGGCAAAGGTCGAGGCGGGGCTCGCCGTCGGGCGAGCCTCGGATGCGCGCATTGGCGCTGCGGCCAAGGGCAGCGGCGAGCTTCGAGGCTCGCAGGCTTCCGAGGCGGAGATGTGACGGAGGATCCGCTTGCGCTAGGGAAGGAACCCGCCGCCCGTCAGACGCGGGTCTTCGGCGGTCGCTCAGGCAGGGCGGCGCCGGCCTGGACCAGGGCACCGAGGCGGCTCGGGGGCGTGAGCGTGGCGACCCCCGCCGTCGGCTTCTCGCACGGGCAGGCGAGATTCGGACTTGCCGCGCCGCTCTCGTCCGGGCGCGGATTGTCGACGCCGCCCGCCGTGAGGGTGCAGGCCGGGATCTTGACCCAATGCGCGTGGAGCGCCGCCATCGGCGAGGCGACATGGCTGGCGCGCAGGACAGGCTCGGGACGGCCGCCCGCGGCATCTGCCGCCGACATCGCCAGAAAGGCGAAGCCCAGGCCGAGAAGAGCCGTCGCGCAGAAACGCACGAGAGATGTCCAAAGACGATCGGTCACGGAGCGGAACAGTGGGGTGTCCGAGCGCACTGCACAAGGCGCCGCGACATTCTGTCAAAGCGGGCTGGATCCGGTGGTGCAGCCGGGACGCGGGAAGAGGCGCGCGATCCCCTCTCCCGACAGTGCCGGGCTTGCGGGGATCGCAGGAGAAGGGAAAGTGCACGCTATCTCAATCTGTTAGTTCTAAGATGAATGGCATGAATCCCCAAGAGCGCTGCCCGATCACGTTGCCATCGGGCAGCGCTCTCGGCCTTTGATTTTGCCGCATTGTCTGCG
>NZ_LABX01000188.1 GCF_001043915.1 Methylobacterium aquaticum
GGTCATGGGGGCGGTCATGGGGGGTGGTCTCGTCGGACTGCTCCCCGCGAACTGCGCATGCGCCCGGCGAACGTCAATCCCGGGCCGCTGCACCGGTCAGCGGCACCCGCTCCAGCACACCCCCATCGAGGACCTGATCGTCGGTGGCCCAGAGCAGCCACAGCGCGTCGACCGTGAGGCGCAGGATCGGCCGGTCCCACCAGCTTTCGATCATGGCCGACAGGGCAGCGGCTTCGTCCGGGTCGAGATCGTCCGTCAGGGCGTGCAGGCCGACGACGGTGAGCCCGCTCGGCGCCCGGCCCATGATCTGCTGGATCGCCGCCAGCATGTCGGCCCCGTCGCGGCATTCGGGATAGACCCGCAGGTAGAGCCGGCCGACATTGACGGTGCCGGAGAACAGGCCGCGCAGCTCGACCGTCACCGGGCCGAGGACCGCCAAGGCCGCCCGTTGCTCGGGCGTCACCATCGGCGCGGCATCGGGACCGACCGCGAGGGAGCCGCACAGGGTTGCGTGCAGGCGATCCCTGCGGCGCGCGGCCACGTCCCAGGCGATCTTGTGGGCGAAGGGCGCGGCGCGCAGGTCTCGTTCCAGCGCGGCATGGGCCGGAGCGGCGTCGAGGGCTGCGTGCGGCACCGGCAGCACCAGCGAGACGACACGGGGATGGCGCCCGGACGTGTAATATCGCCCCTCTGTCGCGGGGATCACGCCGGGATGGCCGGGCGCCACCAGGGGCAGATGCGCGAGGCGGTACGCCTCGTCGAGGGCGAGTCCCTGCCCCGGCACGAAACGGGTCCGGCTGCGGCGATAGGCCAGACGATCGTCCGGGCAGAAGACAGGTGCCGAATCGGCCTCCGGCTCTGCCATGCGTCGTCAGTCGTCCTGCTTGCGCGCCGACTTCACGGCCGGCTTCGCCTCGGTCTTCTGGGCGGGCTTCGCCGCCGGCTTGGCGTCCTTGGCGGCCGGCTTCGCGACGGGCTTCACCGCCGCCTTGTGCGCCCTCGGCTCGGCGATCACCGCGGTGGCCGGGCCGGTGGAGGCGAAGGCCGAGGCCGAGGCGGGCGGCGCCCCCTTGTGGCGGGCGAGGAGCTTGGGCTGCGGCACGGTGGCGCCGGTCGCCGCGATGCTGCGGCTCGGCGCGGGCTTCTGCGGCGCGGGCTTGGCCACCTTGACCCGGGCGGCGGGCTTGGCCGGGGCGGGGGCCGCCTCGTCGGTCGCCGCGATGGCGCTCTCGGCCGGGTCGCGGCCGGTCCAGACCAGCACCGGCTGCAACGGCGCCCGCGGCGGCAGCGCGCGGTTGCGCAGGGCCGCACTGTTCATGGTGGCGAAGGCGAGCGCCGAGGAGGGTTGCGCGCCCACGGCCATCAGCTGCGCATTGGCGTTGTCGGCATTGCCCCCGGCGGCGGCCCCCGCGGTCACGGCGGACGAGTCCGAATCCGTCGGCATCGGCCGGCGCTTGTCGCAGATATAGGGCCGCATGTCCGGCGGGGCCGCGACGGACGAGGCCGGCAGCTCGGTGAGGGTCTGACCGCCCCAGCCGAAGCTCGACTGGCCGAAGCCGTAATCGAACAGGTCGGCGGCCTTCAGGTCGCGCTCGCGGGCGCTCGCCTGGCCCATCACCACCGTGAGGATGCGACGGCCGTTGCGGTTGGCGCTCGCCACGACGTTGAAGCCGCCCGAGCAGATGAAGCCGGTCTTCATGCCGTCGACACCAGCATAGCGGCCGAGGAGGCCGTTGTGGTTCGGCATCACGGCGCGGCCGAACTGGATTGCCGAGATCGAGAACAGGTCGCGGTTCTCGGGGAAATCGCGCAGCAGCGCCCGGCCGAGGACCGCCATGTCGCGGGCCGAGGTCCATTGCCGCGGGTCGGGCAGGCCGTTCGGGTTGGTCCAGCGGCTCTCGCGCATGCCGAGGCGCTGCGCGGTGTCGTTCATCAGGGCGGCGAAGCCGTCGATCGAGCCGCCGAGATTCTCGCCGATCGCCCAGGCGACATCGTTGGCCGACTTCACCATGATGATCTTGAGGGCGTTGTCGAGGGTGAGCTGGGTCCCGGGCTTGAAGCCCATCTTGGAGGGCGGCTCGGCCGCGGCGGCCTCCGAGATGGTCAGGAGCTGGTCCATCGAGGCGCGGCCCTGGCGCACCATGTCGAGGGCGACGTAGGTCGTCATCAGCTTGGTGATCGAGGCCGGGTACCAGGGGTCGGTGGCACCCTGGCTGTAGATCACCTTGCCGGTATCGACGTCGACGACCAGCATCGGCGCGGTGACGGCCCCCGCTGTCCCGGCAGCCAGGGATCCGGCGGCCACGAGGGCGCCGAGGCCGAAGAGGCGTCCGGCGAGGCGCGGCAGCAGCGCAGGTGTGAACATTCCGATCGGTTCCCGTCGTGCCGGTGCCGCCCGCGGCGCCTCCCGCGACCGTCCGGTCTCGCGATGAAGACCGTCCGATCACGCCGCCCCGGGCACCGCACGGCAGACCGACCGTGATTGTAGGGCAACGGCGAAGCTTTTGACAGCGCCGCGCGATGCCCCCATGAACCCACCATCCGTGGCAGGAGCATGGCGGCGGCGTTATCCCGTCTCCGCCCACAGGGGCTTCCACAGGCGGGAAAGACGATCTCGCCAGGCAGGAGACCTGAAGCGCGGGAGACCTGATGCGCGGGAGACCTGCCTCCGGCGGGCTTGCCGGCACGGGTCGCATCTGACAGGGCAGGAGAGCCGCACGAGACGGCCCCGACTTCACCCTTCTGGAGCAACGCGCGCGACGCCGACCGGTGCCGTCCGCCGACCGACATCATGAGCTACGCCGTCAAGGAGATCTTCCACACCCTTCAGGGCGAGGGCGCCCAGGCCGGGCGCGCCTCGGTGTTCTGCCGCTTCGCCGGCTGCAACCTGTGGAGCGGGCGCGAGGTAGACCGCGCTCAGGCCGTCTGCCGCTTCTGCGACACCGATTTCGTTGGCACCGACGGGGTCGGCGGCGGCCGCTTTTCCCAGGCGGAGGACCTGGCCGAGGCGATCGAGCGGACCTGGAACGGGGCCCGGGGTCGGCGCTACGTCGTGTTCACCGGCGGCGAGCCGCTGTTGCAGCTCGACGCGGCCCTTCTCGCAGCCGTCCATGCGCGGGGCTTCGAGGCGGCGGTGGAGACCAACGGCACGCAGGACCCGCCGGCGGGAATCGACTGGATCTGCGTCAGCCCCAAGGCGGGTGCGCCGTTGCGCCTCAGCCGCGGCGACGAGTTGAAGCTCGTCTATCCGCAGGCCGGCCTCGACCCGGACGCGCTCGCCGACCTCGATTTCCGCCATCTCTGGCTCCAGCCGATGGACGGGCCCGACCGGATCGCCAACACGCAAGCGGCGGTCGCCCATTGCCTGCGCGACGCCCGCTGGCGCCTAAGCGTGCAGACCCACAAGCTGATCGGGATCCCCTAAGCCGATTTCGCCGACGTGGTCACCGGTTCGGCGGCAAAAATCTGCGATCAAACAACAACCGAAGCTGACGAAGCGGTGGCCTGCCAACGCAAGTCTGCTTGGCAGTCTGTCGGGTTACGGGCGGGCAGGCCTCGATCTCCTGAAGCGCCGCAGGCTGCTCGCCGCCTGATCCACGCAAAGTGAGCAAGAACCCGATCCGGGGCAATCCCAATCCCAGAGGACCAGACGCAGCGACACAACGCCATGGGACACGATCTGGATTTTCTTCTTCTGGATTCCTTCGCGACGTGAGCGGCTGGAATCCCAGCCTTGCGCGGGGACTGCGCTGTGCCGGAGGTGCTGGCGCCGCGGCGATCCGACATCGTCCTCCGGCATCGTCCTCCGGCATGTGTCCCGTCACCTTGTGCCCGCCCCGGCGGGCGGCTACTCACCGGGGCTTAACTCCTCACCCGCCAGGAACGCCCGCCACCTTGCCCGCCCGCCTCGACGCCATCGACTGGGCGATCCTCCGGGAGCTACAGGCCGACGGCTCCATCACCAACGTGGAACTGGCCCGGCGCGTCGGCCTGTCGGCGCCGCCCTGCCTGCGCCGGGTCCGCGCCCTGGAGGAGGCCGGCATCATCCGCGGCTACCGCGCCGTGCTGGAGCCCAAGGCCCTCGGCTACGAGGTGATCTGCTTCGCCATGGTGCAGCTCGCCGCCCAAGGCCAGGCGGATCTCGCCGCCTTCGCGGCGCAGATGCGCGATTGGCCGATGGTGCGGGAATGCTGGACCCTTTCGGGCGAGACCGACTTCCTGCTCAAATGTGTCGCACCGAATCTCGGCGCGTTCCAGCAGCTCGTCGGCCATCTCACCGGCCTGCCCAACGTGCGGATGGTGCGAACCGCGCTTGCCCTCGACCAGATCAAGGACGAGCCGATTGCCCCTCTCGATGGGGCCGCGCCCGAGGCGTGACGCGGCGGCCGCGCGCGGCACTTGCGTACAATTTAACTGTGACAATCCCCCTGTCTCGCCAGTCATGCCCTCGAAGGCGGGTCTGGTAAACGCTACGTTATGCGGATCGCCCAATGAGGAACGGCCCTGGCTCGGGACTGCGTCAGCAGGGAATTGAAACTTCAGGTTGTTGCCAAGGGGCGGGTGGCGACCGTGGGGTGCGGATTGGTCAACGAGACTCGCGATGATCGCCCGCATGCCGAGAGAGTAGGATCATGATGCCCGACCGCCACGAGACTCATCGCGCAACGCCTGCACCGTCGAAGCGGAAGCGGGCCCGGCTCCGCGATGTGGCGTCCGGCGTGAGGTCTGGTCGAGGAGGCGTCATCCTGGACCCGGTGAGCCTGTTCGCCGTTCCGATCGGCCGGACGACAAGCCCGCCCGGCGATCCCGTGCCGGTCACGCAGACGCTCTACCGCACGCCGGACCACCGCTACGTGATCCGGACCTGCCTGACTGTCGGGACGGACCCGGCGCAGGATGCCTGCGACGTGATGATCTATCCCGACGAAGCCGCCTTGCGCGAGGCGCTGTCGGCCGGCAGCGACGGCCTCGACCAGGCGTTGCTCGCCGCAAGGGGCGACGAGCAGCGGGACCGGGCGTGATGCGCGAGAGCATTTTCCGACGACGTGGATACCGGTTCGTCGTAGAAAATGCGGCACAATCAAACAGCGAGAGAAGCTTC
>NZ_LABX01000189.1 GCF_001043915.1 Methylobacterium aquaticum
CGCCCGCCATCCGGCATCGCGTCGCGGGCATTGAGGCAGAGATTGAGCAGGGCGTTCTCGAGCTGCGGCGGGTCGACGAGGACGGTCCAGAGATCGGGAGCGCCGTCGACCGCGATCTCGATCGCCGGGCCGACGGTGCGCCGGATCAGTTCCTCCATCCCGGCCACCAGGTGGTTGACGTCGGTGGGGCGCGGGTCGAGCGTCTGGCGGCGCGAGAAGGCCAGCAGCCGGTGGGTCAGTGCCGCGGCGCGCCGCGCCGCCCCTTGCGCTGCCACCCGATAGCGCTCGACATCCTCGAACCGGCCCTGGCCGATGCGGGTCTGCATCAGTTCGAGCGCGCCCGAGATGCCGGCGAGCAGGTTGTTGAAGTCATGGGCGAGGCCCCCGGTGAGCTGGCCCACCGCCTCCATCTTCTGCGACTGGCGCAGCGCCTCCTCGGCCCGCATCAGCTCGGCGGTGCGGGCGGCGACCTGCTGCTCCAGGGTCTCGGTCAAGGCCCGCAGCATGGTGGTGGCGCGGTCGCGCTCCGCCTCGACGGCGCGGCGCTCGTTCACGTCGATGAGGACACCCGGAAAGCTCAGCGGCGTGCCATCCGGGGCGTGGTCGACCCGGCCGTTGGCCTCCAGCCAGTAATACTGCCCGTCGGCGCGCCGGGTGCGGTACTGGTGGGCATAGGCGCCGCCGCGGATCACCACCGCGTCGATCGCCGCGATCAGGCCGGCCCGGTCGTCCGGATGCACCGTCTCGATCACCTGCTCCAGGCTCAGGCCCTCGCGGCCGAGCGCCGGATCGAGGCCGAAGCTGCGGGCGAACGCCTCGTCCACGGTGAAGCGGTCGTTCGGCAGGTCCCAGAACCAGGTGCCGATGATCGCGCCGGCCGCGAGCGCCAGCTGGACCCGCTCGATGTTCTCCCGGGCGATCGCCTCGCTCTCCCGCAGGCGCCGGGCCGCGCTCACCTGGGCGGTGGTCTCGTTGGTGAGGATGAACAGGCCGGCGGTGCGGCCCTCGCCATCCAGGACCCGCGAATAGGAGAAGGTCCACCAGGTCTCGGCCTCGCCCCGGTCGGTGCCGAGCGTCCAGGGCAGGTCGACGAAGCGCCGGCTGCGGCCCGCGAAGGCATCCTCGATGATGGGCTTGGCCTGCTCCCAGCCATCGGCCCAGACCCGATCGAAACGCTCGCCCATCGCCCAGTCGAGCCGGGGGCCGAGGAGCGGGATATAGGTTTCGTTGAAGAAGAAATGCAGGTCCGGCCCCCAGGCCAGGATCAGGCTCTCGGGCGAGTTCAGCACCAGGCTCAGCGCCGTGCGCAGGGCCTCGGGCCAGGTCTCCGGGGGGCCGAGCGGATGGGTCGACCAGTCGCGCGCGCGGATCATCGCGGCCGCGCGGCCGCCGCCGGCCAGGAACGGAAGGGGGTCACTCATCGGCGTGCGGCGGGCTCACCTGAACACGGGGTCACAAGAACTCGGGTCGCAACAGGCGATCGCCGGTTTCGGGATGAAAACCTGCGACGGACCAGAACCTGAGCGCACGAAGCGGTGGCGCGTCATCGCCTCGTGCGCTCAGGGTAGGGTCGGGCTCGCGCCGCTGCGACAGGGCCCCGGCGGATCTCGACACTCGGGTCGCCCGGGCGCCGGCCGGCCCGGACGATTCGCGTCTTATCGCCCGAACCGGACGATTCGGCAAAGCCGTCCGGCGCCGCCCCCGGGCGGCTCGCCCGCCATAGCGGCCCGGCCGCGCTTTTGGCAGGATCGCCCCAACGCGCCGCCTTCAGGCCGCGACCAGGGAGTCGCGGCCGGGCCGCGCGGGGAGGACCGACCGGATGGCCCACTTCATCAACGACCGCGCCGCCCTGGTGGCGGAGGCGGCGGACGGTCTCGTCACGGGCAGCGGCGGGCGCCTCGCCCGCCTCGACGGCGATCCCGCGATCCGGGTCGTGCTGCGGGCCGACTGGCCGGCCGACCGGGTCGCCATCGTCTCGGGGGGCGGCTCGGGGCACGAGCCGGCCCATGCGGGCTTCGTCGGGCGCGGCCTCCTCACCGCGGCCATCTGCGGCGACGTGTTCGCCTCGCCCTCCGTCGACGCGGTGCTGGCGGGCATCCTGGCGGTGACCGGGCCGGCCGGCTGCCTCGTCATCATCAAGAACTATGCCGGCGACCGGCTGAATTTCGGGCTCGCCGCCGAGCGCGCCCGGGCCCTCGGCCTCGCCGTCGAGACGGTCACGGTCGCCGACGACATCGCGATTCCGGGGGCGGCCCAGCCCCGGGGCATTGCCGGCACGCTCCTGGTGCACAAGGTGGCGGGCCATGCGGCAGAGGCCGGCCGGCCGCTCGCCGAGGTGGCGGGCGCGGCGCGGGCGGCGGCGGCCGAGATCAAGTCCCTCGGGATCGCGGTCTCGGGTTGCACGATGCCGGGCGGGGTCGCGGACACCCGCTTCGCGCCGGGCGAGGCGGAACTCGGTCTCGGCATCCATGGCGAGCCCGGCATCGAGCGCATCGCCCTGCCGGAGGCCGCCGCCCTCGCCCGCCTGATGGCGGCGCGCCTTGCCGAGGCCGTGCCGGGCGACGGACCGCTCGCCCTCCTCGTCAACAACCTCGGCGGCACCACGGCGCTCGAGATGCAGGTCCTCACCGGTGCGGTGCTGGCGACGCCGCTCGGCGCACGGGTGCGCCTGCTCCTCGGGCCGGCCTCAGCGATGACGGCGCTGGACATGCACGGCGCCTCGCTCTCGGTCCTGCCCCTTGGCGCCGCCTTGGGCGACGCGCTCACCGCCGCGACCGAGGTGCCGGCCTGGCCCCGCGCGGTGCCGGTGGTGGCGCCGACGCTCCGCCCCTTGCCCGAGCGCCTCGCGCGACAGGGCGCGGCCACCTCCCCGTCGCACGATCCCGCCGTGGCGCAGGCGATCACGGCGGTCTGCACCGCCCTGATCGGGGCGGAAACGGCGCTCAACGCCCTCGACGCGCGGGTCGGAGACGGCGACACCGGCACCACCTTCGCGTCGGCGGCCCGCGCCGTGCTCGCCGATCTCGACCGGCTGCCGCAGGCCGAGCCCGCCGCCCTGTGCCGCGCGCTCTCCGACCGGCTCGCCCGGGTGGCCGGCGGATCGAGCGGGGTGCTGATGTCGATCTTCTTTGCCGCCACCGGCGCCGGCCTCGCCGACGGGATGCGCTGGCCGGAGGCCCTGGCCCACGGTGCGGAGCGGCTTCAGGCCCATGGCGGGGCGCGGCCCGGCGACCGCACCCTGCTCGACGCCCTGGTCCCGGCGCTGACGGCCCTGCCCGACGGCGGCCTCGCCGCGGCGGCGCGGGCGGCGGAAGCGGGCGCCGCCGCCACCGCCCGGATGACGCGCGCCGGCACCGGCCGGTCGAGCTACCTCGCCGCCACCGACCTCGCCGGGGTCGAGGATCCGGGCGCCGTCGCGGTGGCCCATGTCGTCCGGGCCCTGGCCTCCCCGGGGCTCGGCGGCTGATCCGGGCCACGGCAGCGTGCAGGGTCGGCGAGAGCCGGGCTGGATTCGATCCGTGAGGTCCCGTATCGAGACGATCTCGGGTGATCGATCCGATGTAGCGCCGCGATCGGGTGAGGTTGTCGTTCCATGTTGCATGCAAGAACCTTGAACAACTTCATTGACGTGATCAAGGAGGGCCTCCTGCGTGACAGACAGCAGCAGAGCCGAGGCCTGATCGGCAATCCGCGGGGCGGAGACGTTCTCGACCCCTGAAGTCAAAGTTTTCAAGGAAACCATCATCGCCGCCCTGGAGGGAAATTCAAACAAACCATCTTACAGAGGCGGGTTTTATAGCTTCTATCAGATCAATCAGCTACTGAGATTGTCAGAAAAATATCCCGGCATCGTCAGGAACAAGAGAATTCTGGATTTTGGCTGCGGCGCAACCCGGCCGGTCGCAGCGTCGATCATCCTGTACCTGCTCGGCGCGCGGTCCACGATGGCGATCGATCTGGAGGCGCCGTTCGACCCGGCGGGTATCGCAGTCGCCGAATACGGCAACATCCTGTCGGTGATCTCGGGGTTGAGCCCGATCGAACTGCATCACGTGAACGCGGACCTGTCGCTCTGCCGCAGCCGTGCGGCGGATTTCGATCTCTCGGCCTTGCTCGGCGGCGACCTCCGCGGTGGGCTTGCTCGCAACGTCGGCTATAAACTGTCGCGATATCAGGACCTGAGCGAAGGTGAACGCAAGTTCGACCTCATGATCTCGAATTCCGTCTTCGAACACGTTGCCGATCTCGAGGACGTGCTGACGTGCGCGCGGCAATCCATTGCATCGGACGGCTTCATCTTTGCCGGCGTCGATTTTCGAGATCATCGTTGGTACACCGACACCGCGAAATGGAGCTTCTGGCAATATCTCATCGATGATGGCGACCATCAGCCCGGATACATCAACAAGATTCGCTACTCGGCGATGAACGAGCTGATCCAGCGTGCCGGGTTCAGGATTCTGGAAGCCCACACGGTGCGGGACGCCATGTCTCCGGACTTCGAGGCCGGTCTGTTGCCGAAATACAGGGCGATGTCGCGGGAGGACAAGGAAACGACCGAGTGCCTCTACCTGCTCAGGCCTGCCTGAGCCGGTCGGGCCTGCCCGGCGGCTGTTCCGAGTCGAGACCGCCCCCCTACGATGGAGGCTTGCCGGAGGCGGGTGCGCACCCGGCCTTCGGTCGAGCGACGGACACGGCCCCCGGCATCCGCGTATTCCGTGCCCGACCCGTCGCGAATGAGGATCGAGCCGGGCTCGCTTAGAACATCTTCCGACGAAGTGGATACCGGTTCGTCGTAGAAAATGCGGCAAAATCAAACAGCGAGAGAAGCTTCGCGATTGCAATGCGATCGTGAAGCGCTCCTAGCGGATGCCGGGGTCCGCTGTCGAACTCGCGCCGGGCTCGGGCTTCCGGATCTCCGGGCCTGGTGACGAAAACGCGGATTGGTTCAGCGGCCTGGTGCGTCGGCGTCCCAGGCCGCGGGTCTCAGGCGCCGCGGCGGCCGCGGCGGGGTTTGGCGTCGCTCGAGGTCTGCGCCGGGGCGGTCTCCGCGGGATCCGGGATGGCGGTCTCCGTCGCGACGGGGGCCTCGGCCATCGGCGCGGAGGTGAATGCGGCGGATGCGGATGATTCGACCGCCTCGTCCCCCTCCTCGTTCCGCAGGGAGCGGCGGCGCTGCTGCCCGAGGCCGAGCGAGCGGGCCAGTTCGGAGCGCTGCTCCGAGTAGCTCGCCGAGGTCATCGGGTAGTCGTGGGGCAGGCCCCATTTCTGGCGATAGGCTTCGGGTGTCAGACCCCGCAATGTGAGGTGGCGCCGCAAAGTCTTGTACGACTTGCCGTCTTCGAAGCTGACCAGGAAGTCGTGCGTGATCGAGCGACGAATCTCCCCCGGCGTCGCCTTGGGGTGGACCGGTTCGGGAGGAGCTTTGCTTCCCCGCGCCATCTCGTTCAACACGCCGAAGACATCGGAGATCAGCTTTGGCAACTCGGCGCTCTGGATATGGTTGCTGCTGACATAGGCAGAGATGATGTCAGCTGTCAACGTGACGATCTGGTCGTGAGTGTTGGCTGTCTCTTCCATCCCGGAACGCCCTGAGAATCACTGAAAATCGGCCTCCTATCCTTAAGTTCGACATGACCGAAAAGGCAAGGATTATATGCCGATAAAAACTGCAAACTCCGAGGATTCGATCGGTTGACGTAACAAGCGAAGTCAGAATCGATCTCCGTGCTGCCTGATTGGGCGGCGGCGCTGCCGGAACCCGGCCGTGCCGCCACGATTTTCCCGCCGGATGTTATGGCGCCGTGCGCGGGCATCTCGGCGGGGAAGGTTTGCGGGGAAGTCTCGGAGGCGCGTGGTCGTCGATCTCACCCGCTGCCCGAGCCCATGCCCACGCTCAAGCTTATGCCCCGCTCCGGTATGCGGCGGCGGGGCGGTTCGTGCCGCAGGTCGACGACATCCTGTCTACGATCCGGCGCGTCCGCCTCGGATCGGGCGGCGATCGACGGGCCGGGCAAGCCTGCCCGGCCTCCCTCGCCGGCACGGTGATCCGGGAAGGCGCGCCGCTCGTGCTGCCGTTCGCCGCCGGCAACCGGGACCCGGAGCCCTCCCCGATCCCGACCGCTCGATCCCGACCCGGCAGACACCCCGCCGGCCGGCG
>NZ_LABX01000019.1 GCF_001043915.1 Methylobacterium aquaticum
TCGCACCTCAGGATGAGGTTGAGGGTGGGAAGGACCTGATGCCAGACGGACCGTCCGATCGTGTATCGTGGTCGCCGTCGCGACCGGCTTCCGTTCCTGCTGCGGTCCTTGCTGCGATGGCCGGATCAACCCTGTCGCCACCTCATGCCGACCGCCTCAGGATGCCATCCATTCGACCGACCGGCCGATGAGTCCGCGAGCAGGCAACCACGCCCTCGGGATCAGAGTCCGAACCGGAACGGCGGTCCGATTTACCGCCCGGCCCCCACCGTCACTTCTCCGGCGCGGCAGTTCTGGCGGGCCACCTCGGGACAGGCGGTGAAGCCGCGCAGGTCCTTGGTGAAGCAGATCCGCACCTCCTCGAGCTGCCCCGCCTTGCAGGTGACCGACATCATGTCCGGGCGCAGGCCCGGATTGGCGGCGACGAACTGGCGGGCGATGTCGATCGGGGCGGCGCGCAGGTCTTCCCGAGGGCCCGACAGGGCGGCGGGGATCGTCACCGCCTCGCGGGCACGGCGGGTGGCACGGAAATACGCCGCCGGGTCGAGGCCCGAGCAGGTGCCGTGCTGGCGCCATTCGTGCCGGGCCAGCCCCTCGCTCGGGAACACGCCCTCCGCCTCGGCCATGGCCGGGCGGCTCGGGCTGCGGGGAAACGCGCCGCACTCCCTCGGGAAGCCGCGGTCGTATTGCGGCCACAGGCCGTGGACCACGAAGCCCGGGTTGCGGCCCGTTTCGCATTGCCGGTCGTTGCGGCGCTCGCCGGTGAGCGCGCAATAGGTCGGCGACCAGGAGAGCGCCAGGACGTAGAAGTCGAACGAGCCGGGCTCAGCCCCGCGCCCCTGCGCGGCGGCTGGGCTCGCCAGGGTCGCGAGCGCGAGGAGGGCGGCGGCGAGCCGGATCATCACGGACGGGCCTCGCGGCAGGACGAGGCCGAGGCGTAGGCGTAGGCGAGGTTGCGGTCGAGGCCGTGGACGCAGAACTCGACGCCGTAGGTCATCCCGATCATCCCGAGGCTCTCGCGCACCGAGTAATCGACCCGCCGGCGCACCCCGTCCGAGGTGGTGGCCATCGCGGTGCAGAAGCGGCGGGGAATGAAGTCGAGCCCCCAGGGCCGCCAGGCGGTGCGCTCGATGCTGTCGTAGGCGGCGATCGTCAGCGTCGAGTTCCAGAACTTCGCCTCCTTCTCGGCGAACTGGTAGGTGATCTTCTCCAGCACGCCTTCATCCTGGCAGCCGGGGATCTGGGCGTCGAACGGGAACTCGCGCTCCTCGGCCGGGGCGATCTCCTGGCGGGCCGAGCGGGCCTCGGCCTGCGACAGGCCGGCGGTGGTGAGCCCCAGCAGGAGGGCGGCGAGAAGGGGTGTCTTGCGCATGGGCCGGTCCCTGGGCCCGGGCGGCGCCCACCCGCGAAGGCGGCACCCTGGTTTCCGGGCGAATGACGGTTGCTCTCTCGCCTGACACCAGGCGTCCGCTCGCGCCGAGTCAAGCTTCCGCACCCGCGCGCCCGCGCTTTCGCGGACGGCTGGTGTGCCGGGGGCACACCCATTGCCTGGCATTCCCGCCCCGGGCAATCCCGGGGAGCGCGCCCGCGCCGCGGTTTGCCTCGCCCCGGCGACGGACTAAGACAGGGTCTGAACGGCCCGCCGGAAAAGATGTCAGCCCGCATGAGCACCGAGACCGCCCCCGAGACGAAGCCCGTCGGCCCCGGCGATCAGGTGCTCCTGGTCGACGGCTCGTCCTTCATCTTCCGGGCCTATTTCCAGTCGATCAACCAGCCCGAGCGCTACAATTTCCGCCCCTCGGACGGGCTGCCGACCGGGGCGGTGCGGCTGTTCTGCGCCAAGCTCGCCCAGTTCGTGCAGGAGGGTGCCGCCGGGGTGATGCCGACCCATCTCGGCATCGTGTTCGACAAGTCCGAAGGCTCGTTCCGGAAGGAGATCTTTCCGGATTACAAGGGCCACCGGCCCGACGCGCCCGAGGACCTGAAGCGCCAGATGCCGCTGATGCGCGACGCGGTGCGGGCCTTCGGCCTGCACCCGATCGAGCTGCAACGTTACGAGGCCGACGACCTGATCGCCACCTATTCGCGCCAGGCCGAGGCGCGGGGGGCCGGGGTCATCATCGTGTCCTCCGACAAGGACCTGATGCAGCTCGTCGGCGACCTGGTGCGGTTCTACGATTTCGAATCGGGCCAGAAGGGCAAGCCGGGCTACCGGCCCGAGCGCAACCTCGACCGGGCGGCGATCGTGGAGCGCTGGGAGGGCTTGGCCCCGGAGCAGATCGGCGACGCCCTGGCGCTGATCGGCGACACCTCCGACAACGTGCCGGGCGTGCCCGGCATCGGGCTCAAGACCGCGGCGTCCCTCATCAAGGAGTTCGGCAGCCTCGACGCCCTCCTGGAGAAGGCGGCGACCATCAAGCAGCCGAAGCGCCGCGAGACGTTGCTGAGTCACGTCGATCAGGCCCGGCTGTCGCGCCGCCTCGTCGCCCTCGACGAGCAGGTGCCGGTGCCGGTGCCCCTCGACGACCTCGGTCTGCCGAAGCCCGATCCCGAGCGCCTCGTCGGCTTCCTCAAGGCGATGGAATTCAACACCCTGACGCGCCGCATCGCCCAGATGCTGCACGTCGACCCGGAGGCGGTGCGGCCCGACCCCGCCCTGCTGCCGGCGGGGGCCGATACCGGCTTTTCCAACGCGAAGGGCGGCAGCGATGTCACGCCGTTCTTCGGCGACACGCCGGACGCGCCCGCCGAGGCGAAGGCCGAGGTCGATCCCTTCGCCGATCTCGACCTGCCGGATGCGCCCCCGAAGCCGAAGGCCGCGACCGAGGCGACGCCCACCACCCTCGTGGCGGCCCGGGCGGCGGAAGCCGTCAAGCCGTTCGACACGGCTGCTTACGAGACCGTCACCACGGTCGAGAGCCTGGAAGCCTGGATCGCCGAGGCGGTGGCGGCCGGGGTGGTCGCGGTCGATACCGAGACCACGGCGCTCGACGCCAACAAGGCCGATCTCGTCGGCGTCTCCCTCGCCACCGGGCCGGGCCGGGCCTGCTACATCCCGCTCAGCCATCGCGGCGGCGAGGACCTGTTCGGCGGCGGCCTGCTGCCGGGGCAGCTCTCCTGGGAGGCCGTGCAGGCGCGCCTGAAGCCGCTCTTGGAGAACCCGGCGGTGCTCAAGGTCGGCCAGAACGTCAAGTACGACTGGCTGGTTCTCGCCCGCCACGGCATCGAGGTCCGGCCCTTCGACGACACGATGCTGATCTCCTACGTGCTCGATGCCGGCAAGGGCTCGCACGGGATGGACGAACTGGCTCGCCGCCATCTCGGCCACCAGCCGATCACCTTCGCGGACGTCACCGGGACCGGGCGCCAGAAGGTCACCTTCGACAAGGTCGCCCTCGACAAGGCCACGGCCTACGCCGCCGAGGATGCCGACGTGACCCTGCGGCTGTGGCGGCTGATGAAGCCGCGGCTCGCCGCCGAGCGCCGCGCCACCGTCTACGAGACCCTGGAGCGGCCGCTGGTGCCGGTGCTGGCGCGGATGGAGCGCGAGGGCATCAAGGTCGACCGCCAGATGCTGAGCCGGCTCTCGGGCGATTTCGCCCAGTCGCTGACGCGGCTGGAGGACGAGATCCAGGAGATGGCGGGGGAAAAATTCTCCGTCTCGTCGCCCAAGCAGATCGGCGACATCCTGTTCGGCAAGATGGGCCTGCCCGGCGCCAAGAAGACCCCGTCCGGCCAGTGGGCGACGCCCGCGACGCTGCTGGAGGAACTGGCCGGCCAGGGCCACGAGCTACCGCGAAAGATCCTCGACTGGCGCCAGCTCTCGAAGCTGAAATCGACCTATACCGACAGTCTCCAGGAGCATGCCGACCGGGAGACCGACCGGGTCCACACCTCCTTCGCGCTGGCCGCCACCACGACCGGGCGGCTGTCCTCGTCGGACCCCAACCTCCAGAACATCCCGATCCGCACCGAGGAGGGACGGCGCATCCGCCAGGCTTTCGTGGCCGATGCCGGCCACAAGCTGATCTCGGCCGATTACAGCCAGATCGAGCTTCGTTTGCTCGCCCACATCGCCGACATCCCGCAGCTGCGCCAGGCTTTCGCCGACGGCATCGACATCCACGCGGCCACCGCCTCGGCGATGTTCGGCGTGCCCCTCGACCAGATGAATCCGGACCTGCGCCGGCGCGCCAAGACGATCAATTTCGGCATCATCTACGGCATCTCGGCCTTCGGCCTCGCCGACCGGCTCGGCATCCCGCAGGGCGAAGCTTCGGCCTTCATCAAGCAGTATTTCGAGCGCTTCCCCGGCATCCGCGCCTATATCGACGACACCAAGAAGATCTGCCGCGACAAGGGCTACGTGACGACGCTGTTCGGCCGCGTCTGCCACTACCCGCAGATCCGCTCCAACAACCCGCAGGAACGCGCCTCGGTCGAGCGCCAGGCGATCAACGCCCCGATCCAGGGCACCGCCGCCGACATCATCCGCCGGGCGATGGCGCGGATGGAGGGCGCCCTGTCGGCGGCCGGCCTCTCGACCCGGATGCTGCTTCAGGTCCACGACGAACTGGTCTTCGAGGCGCCCGACGACGAGGTCGATCGCGCGCTGCCGATCATCGCCCGGGTGATGGAGGAGGCGCCGCACCCGGCGGTGAGCTTGCGGGTGCCGCTCGCCGTCGAGGCCAAGGCGGCGACGAACTGGCAGGAAGCGCATTGAACGGAGGCGCATTGAACCAAGGCGCCCTGAACGGGCGCCGCGGGCTTGCGACAACGGCCCCGCACGATCCGGCGGTGCCGTCGTCTTACGGCAGGGCCGGCGCCGGGTCCCTGGCCGGGCCGGCCTGGGGCTGCGCCACCTCCCGGACCAGGACCCCGAACAGCGCCACCAGCAGCACCGGCATCCCGCCGAAGCCCAACATCTGCAACGGCATCATCAGGGCGGGGCTCAGCCAGGCGAAGACCGTGAGCCGGTCCGGCTGGGCGCCGGGCTCGGCCGCCAAGAGCCGCCAGACCAGCACGGCCGCCACGAGCGTCAGGTCATAGTTGAAGGCGTAGGGCGTCAGAAGCGGGACCGCCGCCGCGACGAGGCCGGCGCGTTGCAGCGGATCGCGGGCGCGGCGCACGGCCCAGACCGTCGCCGCGAGGACCGGAACGGAGACCAGGAGTTGCAGGCCCCAGGCCGCGGCCATCGACAGCCCGAAGGTGCGCGCGCCCGCGAAGACCGACGCCATCATGTAGGCGTAGAACCCGTGGAACGAATCGAGCAGGCCGTACAGGAAGGCGCTGGTCTCGCCGAGATTGTGCCGCCAGGGATCGACCCCGAAGGCCAGGAGCGACGCGCCGACCAGCGCCAGGGTGGTGGCGATGGCCGCCGCGATGGTCCGCCAGGCGCCCAGCGCGATCAGGACCGGGGGCAGCACGAGGCCGAGCTGCGGCTTGTAGGTGAGCAGGCCGAACAGGATGCCGGCGAGAACCGGCCGGCGATCCAGGGCGAGCAGGCCGCCGAGCAGCAGGGCGCCGGTGAGGAAGCCGTTCTGGCCGCCGGCGGCGTTGATGAGGCAGGCCGGCGCCAGCGCGAGGAGCAGCAGGGCGCGCGGGCGCCGTTCTGGCGGGAGGCCGGCCAGCGTCACGCCCGCGAAGGCGGCGAACAGCCCGAGCGTCCAGACCGCGAGGGCCACGAAATACGGCAATTGCCCGAGCGGCCCGAGCAGCAGCAGCGTGAAGGGCGGATAGCTCCAATTGTGGAAGGGCAGCGGGGTGCCGAACAGGGCGCCGATCGCCGCGTGATAGGCCGGGAGGTCGAACAGGGTGTCGAGCTGCCCCGAGAAGGCGAGGCGCGGCCCGGCCCAGGCATTGATGAAGTCGCGCCCGATCGGATGCCCGGTGACGTCGAGCCCGCCCCCGGCCGGCCGGTAATAGCGCACCAGGATCGGCAGCGTGCTCAGGATCCCGAGGATCATCAGCACCGTGCTCGGTGCGATCGGCCGCCGGGGCGCGGGAATCAGGGGCATCGCGTGCTCTCTCGCCTCGGGGACGTGGCGCCCGGCCGGCCGCAGCCTTCGGAGTTCTCGCGCCCGCGATCGGGTGCCCGCCTCCGGGAGGCGCGTCGGATCCGGGCGGCCGTGGGCTGGACGTCCGCATCCTGGGCCCCGGCTCCGGCCGGGAGGTTAGGGGGAGCGGTCTTAACGGTCAGTTTCGCCGACCTCTCACGCCGGCACGCGCACCGTCGCGCGCAGGCCCCCGAGCGGCGAATCGTGCAAGGCCACGTCGCCGCCATGGGCGCGCGCGATGTCGAGGGCGATGGCGAGGCCGAGGCCCGATCCCCCGGCATCCTGGCGGGCGTCGTCGAGGCGCACGAACGGCTTGAACACCTCCTCGCGCAGCTCGATCGGGATGCCCGGGCCGTCGTCGTCGATCGAGACCGCGAGCCAGCGCGCCTCCTGGCGGGCGGTGATCGCGATGGTGTCGCCGTAGCGGGCGGCGTTGGAGGCGAGGTTGAACAGGCAGCGCCGGAAGGCGTCGGGCCGGACCGTCACGGTCGACTGGCCCTCCAGCGTCACCTCCGAGACGTGGCCACCGAGGCGCTCCACGTCGGTGCGAACGTCCTCCAGCAGGGCCCTGAGATCGATGGCCGCGGCCGGCTCGCCGGAATCGCCCTTGGCGAAGGCGAGGTAGCCCTCCAGCATCCGGCTCATCTCGTCGACGTCGCGTTGCAGGTCGTCGATCTCGGGGGTCTGCGGCAGCAGCACCAGGGAGAGCCGGAACCGCGTGATGATGGTGCGCAGGTCGTGGCTCACCCCGTTGAGCATGGTGGTGCGCTGCTCCATCGCCCGCTCGATGCGCCGCTTCATCTCGATGAAGGCGTGGCCGGCCTTGCGCACCTCGCGGGCGCCGCGGGGGCGGAAATCCAGCTCGCGGCCCTTGCCGAAGCTCTCGGCCACGTCGGCGAGCCGCAGGATCGGCCGGATCTGGTTGCGCAGGAAAAGGATCGCGACGCCGAGCAGCACCATCGACGAGCCGCCCATCCAGAGCAGGAAGATGTGCGAGTTCGAGGCGTAGGCCTGGCTGCGCCGGGCGATCACCCGCATCACCCCGCCGGGGATCTCGACCCGGATCTCGATCAGGCTGGAGCGCCCGACCGTGTCGATCCAGAACGGCCGGGCGATCTGGCGGCGGATCTCGTCGGACAGGGCCTCGTCGAGGAGCGAGAAGAACGGCCGCGGGCCCGGCGCCGGGAGCTTGGCCCCCTCCAGGATGTCGACGTCGAGGTTGAGCCGCTCGCCGGCGATGCGCTCCAGGGTCTCGGCGCCCTTGTCCTGCGGATAGCTCTCGTAGATGTCGATGAGCGCGGCGACGTCGGCGGTGACGGCGGCCGAGAGGCGCCGGGTCACCAGCTGCCAGTGCCGCTCCATGAAGGCGTAGGCGATCACCGATTGCAGCAGCACCATCGGGGCGATGATGATGATGAGCGAGCGGGCGTAGAGCCCCTTCGGAAGCCGGTCGCCGATCACGCGGCCGAGCCGGCGCCAGGCCCGCCGGGGCGTCGGCAGCGTCCCGGCGAGGGGCGGGGCGGGCATGTCCGTCAGTCCAGGACCAGCCGGTAGCCGACGCCGCGCACGGTCTGCACGTAGCGCGGGTTGGCCGGGTCGTCCTCGATGCGCCGGCGCAGGCGGTTCATCTGCACGTCGACGGTGCGCTCGTTGGCGGCGCCGTTGGTGCCGGTCAGCGCCTCGCGCTCGACATTGCCGCCGCGGGCGAGCGCCAGGATGGTCAGGATCTCGCGCTCGCGCTCGGAGAGGCGGATCGCCTCGTCGTCGCGGGTCAGCTCGCCGCGCTCGATGCGGAACTGGAACGGCCCGAAGCGCACCGCGTCGAGCGGGGAGGCTGCGCCGTCGGCCGGCCCGCGGGCGCTGCGGCGCAGGATGTTGTTGAGGCGCAGGATGAGTTCCCGCGGCTCGAACGGCTTCGGCAGGTAGTCGTCGGCGCCGATCTCGAGCCCGGTGACCCGGTCGTTCGGGTTCGAGCGGGCGGTGAGCATCAGGATCGGCACCTGCGAGGTCAGCCGGATCTGGCGGGCATAGTCGAAGCCGGTCTCGCCGGGCATCATCACGTCGAGCACCACCGCGTCGAAGACGAGGCTGCGGCCCCGCGCCCGCGCCTCGGCGGCGCTGGCCGCTGCCGTGACCCGGTAGCCGTTCTCGCCGAGGAAGCGGGCGAGCAGGTCGCGCAGGCGCCGGTCGTCGTCGACCACCAGGATGTGGGGGGCGTGGTCGGGCAGCTCCGCCC
>NZ_LABX01000190.1 GCF_001043915.1 Methylobacterium aquaticum
CATGGGGGCCTCACAGAGCGACAAGCCCCTCCTGAACCACGATCCTCATCCCCGCGCAGCTCAAACCCGCGCCAGGGCTGAAGCGATTGCCCTGGCGGCGCCTGCGCCCGCGCTTGCAACCCGTCCCGGTTGCCCGCAATGATCCGCGCCCCGATCCGCCCACCGAGCGAGCCCGCGATGAGCATCTACCAGCCCCGCAGCGAGGCCGAGGCCGTGACCCTGATCGGCGAGGCGGCGGCGCGGCGCGAGCGGCTGCGGCTCGTCGGCGGCGGCACCCGGGCGGGGATCGGCCGGCCCGCCCAGGACGAGGCGACCCTCTCGGCGACCGGCCTCACCGGCATCACCCTCTACGAGCCGGCGGAACTCGTCATCGCGGCCCGGGCCGGCACGCCGCTGGCCGAGGTCGAGGCGCGGCTCGCCGCGGGCCGCCAGATGCTGCCCTTCGAGCCGATGGACCACCGGGCGCTCCTCGGCTCGGCCGGCGAGCCGACGATCGGTGCCGTGGCCGCCGGCAACATCTCGGGCCCGCGGCGCATCGCCGGGGGCGCCGCCCGCGACAGCCTGATCGGCGTGCGCTTCGTCAACGGGCGCGGCGAGGCGGTGAAGTCCGGCGGCCGGGTGATGAAGAACGTCACCGGCCTCGACCTCGTGAAGCTGATGGCCGGATCCTGGGGCACGCTGGGCTTTCTGACCGAGGTCACCTTCAAGGTGCTGCCCGTGCCCGAGCGCACCGCGACCCTGGCGCTCGCCGGCCTCGACGAGGCCCGGGCGGTCGAGGCGATGAGCCTCGCTCTCGGCTCGCCCTTCGAGATCACCGGCGCGGCCCATCTGCCGGAGGGGATCGACGGCCCGGCCCGCACGCTCCTGCGCATCGAGGGGTTCTCTCCGTCCGTCGATTACCGCCTCGGCCAGCTCACCCGCCTGCTGCGCGGCTTCGGACGCCCCGCGACGATCGAGGGCGAGACGGCGGCCGCGGCGTGGCGCACAGTGCGGAACGTCCTGCCCTTCGCCGGCACCGACGAGGCGATATGGCGCCTCTCCACCGCCCCGGGCCGCGGCCCCGCGGTGGCCGCCGCCGTCGCGGCGGCGCGCCCGGCGCGCTGGTTCTTCGATTGGGGCGGCGGCCTCGTCTGGCTGGCGACGGCGGCGACCGGCGACGCGGGCGCCGCGACCGTGCGGGCGGCCCTCGGCTCCGGCGGCCACGCCACGCTCGTGCGCGCGCCGGAGGCGGTGCGCGCCGCGGTGCCGGTCTTCGAACCCCTCTCCGAGCCCCTGATGCGGATCACCGCCGGCCTCAAGGCCGCGCACGACCCGGCCGGCCTGTTCAATCCGGGCCGGATGTACGCCGGTCTCTGAAGCCTCCAGGGACGTGCCGTTTGAGAGAGCCCGATGAGCGTCATCTCGCATGTCTGCCTCGGCACCGCCGATCTCGCCCGCGCCTTTCCGTTCTACACCGCGCTCCTCGACGAGTTGGGACTGGAACTCCGCTTCCACGAGCCGGAGCAGGGATGGGCCGGCTGGATGCCGCGGGGCGCCGACCGGCCCCTGGTGATCGTCGGCCGCCCCTGGGACGGCCGGGCGCCCGATCCGGGCAACGGCCTCATGACGGCGCTGACGGCCCGCTCCCGGGCGAGCGTCGATCGCTGCCACGCCCTGGCGCTCGCGGCCGGCGGCACCTGCGAGGGCGCGCCCGGGCTGCGGCCGCATTATCACCCGGCCTATTACGGCGCGTATTTTCGCGATCTGGACGGCAACAAGCTCTGCGTGGTGTGCCATCAGCCCGAAGGGGATGCGTGACGGCCCGGTCCGGTGCTAGAGCGCGTCACGATTGCGTCGCCATCGCGAAGCTTCTCTAGCTCTTTGATTTTGCCGCATTTTCTACGACGAACCGGTCTCCACTTCGTCGGAAAATGCTCTGCGCAGTCTACCGCTTCGCCCGCTCAGGTTCCTGTTGATCGCAGATTTTTGCCGCCGAACCGGTGACCACTTCGGCGAAATCTGCTTAGGGCGGGGGCCCCGCCGCGCGACCGACATGGCGGACCGGATGCCCCGTCATGCGTTCTTGCCCCCGATGACGTTCCGCCTCGCCCACCTCACCGATCCCCATGTCGGGCCGCTCCCCCGCCCACGCCTGCGCCAGCTGATGAGCAAGCGCGCCACCGGCTGGGTCAACTGGAGCCGCGGCCGCAAGCTCACCCACGACATGGAGATCCTGGCCGCCCTGGTGGAGGATATTCGGGCCGCCGCACCCGATCACATCGCCTGCACGGGCGACCTGTGCAACATCGGCCTGCCGAGCGAATGGGAGACCGCCCGCACCTTCCTGGAAGGACTGGGTGCGCCCGACGTCGTCAGCTTCGTGCCCGGCAACCACGACGCCTATGTCCGTGGCTCGCTCAAGGGCCTGCTCGACGCGGTCGGGCCCTGGACCCGGGACGATGCCGGGCGTGCCAAGGCGTTTCCGTATCTGCGCCGGCGCGGGCAGGTGGCGCTGGTCGGAATGTCCTCGGCGATTCCGACCGCGCCCTTCGTGGCGACCGGGCGGCTCGGCTCCGACCAGGTCCGGGCCGCCGAGCGGATGCTGGCGGCCCTCGCCGCCGAGCCGGAGCGACCCTGCCGGGTGGTGATGATCCACCATCCGCCCCATGTCGGCGGCGCCAAGGCGGGGCGCAACCTCACCGATGCCCATGCCTTCGAGGCGATGATCGGCCGGGTCGGCGCCGACCTCGTGCTGCACGGCCACAACCATGTCGGCTCGGTCGCCTTCGTGATGGCTCCGGGCGGGCGGCGGGTCCCGGTGATCGGCGCCCCCTCGGCCTCGGCCCGGGGCGGGGCGCTCAAGCATTGCGCCGGCTACCATCTCTACGAGATCGAGCGCACGGCGACGGGCTTCTCCCTCACCGCCACCCTGCGCGGCCTGCTGCCCGAGGGGGGGCTGGGCGATGTCGGCACCCTGACGCTGCGAGGCTGACGGTCCGGGCCGTTGCCCGCGCGCTGTCCGCCGAAACGCCTGTGGCGCGAATGCACCATGGGCGGCCGCGTCATTGTTTCCGCCCTGTTTTCGCCATAGCCCGGCGGCCAACCCGTTCACCATGAACTCGAACGGGAGGGGACGATGACCCGTCTGACCGCGCCGCGGCGCCTGCTGAAGCCGCTTCTGACGGCCGCCACCCTGCTCGCCCTCGCGGCGCCAGCCCATGCCATCAGCCTGCTCGACCGCGGGCCGATCGCCGACTTCCTGACGGTCTTCCGCCAGCAGGGCGTGCCGCGCCAGACGATCGGCTGGAACAGCCCCTACAAGCCCGGCACGGTGGTGATCTCGACCAGCCAGCGCCGGCTCTACTACATCCTGCCGAATCAGGAGGCGGTGCAGTACGGCGTCGGCGTCGGCCGCGAAGGCTTTTCCTGGTCGGGCACCAAGACCGTGACGATGAAGAAGGAATGGCCGTCCTGGCGCCCGCCGGAGCAGATGATCAAGCGCCGCCCCGACCTGCCGCGCTACATGGCCGGCGGCAACGACAACCCGCTCGGCGCCCGGGCGCTCTATCTCGGCTCCTCGCTCTACCGCATCCACGGCTCGAACGAGCCGGAGACGATCGGGGCGGCGGTGTCCTCGGGCTGCATCCGGATGACCAACCGGGACGTGATCGACCTGTACGACCGGGTGAAGGTGGGCACCAAGGTGGTGGTGCTGCCGTAGGGCTCGGGCCCATCCGAGGACGGAGCGGCTCCCCGCGAGAAGCCGCTCCGCCTTTTACCAACGGCCCAAGATGCTGACGCATCGGGCCGTTGACCCATCTCGAATTTTCGATGTCAAGCCAGAGGCTTGGCGAAAATTCGAGAACAGAACCAAAGGTCGTTTTCAACGACCGTTGGTATTAGCCTAAGCAGGCTTGCGTTGGCAGGCCAACGCTTCGCCCGCTTAGGTTCTTGTTTTGTCGCAGATTTTTATCGCCGAACCGG
>NZ_LABX01000191.1 GCF_001043915.1 Methylobacterium aquaticum
GCGGCCCGGATGGTCGGCGCCGTGCGGGCGCGGCTCACCGGCTGGGAGGGCCGGCGCTACACCGGCATCGCCCGGGCCGCGATGGCGCGCTGGGTCGACCTCGCGGCGCTCCCCGACGCCGATCTCGAGGCCGTGCGGCGCGAGGCTGCGGCGGCTCTGCGCGGCCGCGGCGACTTTCCGCCGGATCGGGTGGCGGAGGTCTTCGCGCTGGTGCGCGAGGTGTCGGGGCGGGTCATTGGCCAGCGCCCCTATCCGGTGCAGATGATGGGGGCGGCGGCGCTTCTCGATGGCCGCGTCGCCCAGATGGCGACCGGCGAGGGCAAGACCCTGGCGGCGGGCCTCGCCGCCGCGACCGCGGCGCTCGCCGGCCTGCCGGTCCATGTCGTCACGGTGAACGCCTACCTGGCCGAGCGCGACGCCGGCCTGATGCGGCCGCTCTACGCGGCTCTGGGCTTGAGCGTCGGGGTGGTGAGCGAGGGGCAGGAGGTCCCGGCCCGGGCCGCGGCCTATGCCTGCGACATCACCTACTGCACCAACAAGGACCTCGCCTTCGACTACCTGCGCGACCGCATCGCGCTCGGCCAGCGCGCCACCGACATCCGGCTGAAGCTGCGGAGCCTGACGGGGGTGCCCGGGGCGACGACGCCGTTGCGCCTGCGCGGGCTGCACTTCGCCATCGTCGACGAGGCCGACAGCGTGCTGATCGACGAGGCGCGCACGCCGCTCATCATCTCGGCCCCGGCCGGCTCGCAATTCGAGCCCGCCACCCTCACGGAGGCCCTGGCGGTCGCGGCGGCGCTCAGGCCCGGACAGGATTACGGCATCGACCTGAACCAGCGCCGCGTCGTGCTGACCGAGGAGGGCCGTCACGCCCTCGACGCCCGCCTCGCCGGGGCGGGACCGCCCTGGCGCGCCCGCGTCACCCGGGAGGAGCTGATCCGGCAGGCCCTGTCGGCGCTCCACCTGTTCCACCGCGACGAGCACTACATCCTGCGCGACGGCAAGGTGGTGATCATCGACGAGTATACCGGCCGGGTCATGCCCGACCGGGCCTGGAGCGACGGCCTCCACCAGATGATCGAGCACAAGGAGGGCTGCGCGCTCTCCTCGGCGCGCGCGACCCTGGCGCGCATGACCTACCAGCGCTTCTTCCGGCGCTATTGCCGGCTCGCCGGCATGACCGGCACCACCGGGGGAGTCGAGGCGGAGCTCTGGACCGTCTACGGGCTGGCCGTCGCCCGGATCCCGACCCATCGCCCGGTCCGGCGCGTCCATCACCCCGACCGGGTCCTGCCCGACGAGGAGACGAAGTGGCAGGCGGTGATCGACCGGGTGGCGGCGCTGAACCGGCAGGGCCTGCCGGTGCTGCTCGGCACGCGCTCGGTCGCCGCCTCCGGCGCCGCGAGCGCCCGGCTGAGCGCGGCGGGCCTGGCCCATACGGTGCTCAGCGCCGCGCAGGACCGGCGTGAGGCCGAGATCGTCGCCCGGGCGGGCGGGCGCGGCCGCATCACCGTGGCGACGAACATGGCCGGGCGCGGCACCGACATCAAGCTCGACCCCTGGGTGGCCGAGCATGGCGGCCTCCACGTCATCATGACCGAACGCCACGACGCGCGGCGGATCGACGGCCAGCTCGCCGGCCGCGCCGGGCGCCAGGGCGAGCCCGGCAGCTTCGAGGCGATCCTGTCCCTCGACGATCCGCTGCTCGACGGCCACCCGGTGTCCCGCCCGCTCGCCCGCGCCCTCCTCGCCCGCTTCGGGCAGCCGGCGGGCCGGTGGCTGCTGCGCTGGGCGCAACGCCGCGCCGAGCGGCTCCATGCCCGCATGCGCGGCGACCTCCTGCGCGCCGACCGGATGCAGGACCGCATCCTGGCCTTCGCCGGCCATTCCGAATGAGAGGCCCCGCCCGATGACGCCGCTTCGGCCGTCTTGCCCGAGTCCCGTCCCGTTCGCCCTCGCGCTCGTCGTCTCCCTCGCCGCCACGGCCGTGCAGGCCGAGCCCGGCACCGTCGCGGGCACTGTCGCGGGCACCGTCGATTGCGTGATCGAGCCGGCCCAGAAGGTGAAGGTCGGCTCGGCCACCCTCGGCATCCTCAAGGAGATGGCCTTCAACCGGGGCGACGCGGTCAAGGCGGGCGAGGTCATCGCCCGCCTTGACACCAGCGTGGAGGAGGCCAACGTCGCCCTCGCCCAGGCCCAGGCATCGAGCCGGGAGCCGATCGAGGCGCAGCGCGCCCGGGTGGAACTCTACAAGCGCCGGCTCGACCGGCAGAACCAGCTGTCGAAGGGGATCGTCACCCAGGAGAAGATCGATCAGGTCGAGGCCGATTACGAGATCGGCAAGCGCGACCTGAAGACCGAGATCCTGAAGAACGAGCTCGCCGGTCTCGAACTCGCCCGCGTCCGGGCGCAGCTGGAGCTGCGCATCATCCGTAGCCCGATCAGCGGCCTCGTCACCGAGCGGCTGATGTCGGCCGGCGAGTTCGTGCGCCAGGACAGCGCCATCTACACGCTGGTGCAGCTCGACCCCCTCCACGTCGAAGCCTATGTGCCGGTGTCGCGCTGGAGCGAGATCCGGCCGGGCTCGATCGCTACCGTGGCGCTCGACAAGCCGATCGGCGGCACCTACCCGGCCGAGGTCACGGTGGTCGACCACGTCTTCGACGCGGCGAGCGGGACGTTCGGCGTGCGCCTCGAACTGCGCAACCCAGACAACGCCCTCCCGGCCGGCCAGCGCTGCAAGGTCAGCTTCGCGGCTCCGGCCGCGTCGGGCCCGCAGGCCCATGCAGGGCAGCGCGAGGCGCCGGCCGGAGGGCGCGGCGCGCCGGTGTCGGGCGGGCGCCCCTGAGCGCAGGATGGCGGCCGGCGGCATCTCCGGGTGAGGCGCCGTCGCGAGGCACGACAGCAACGGCCCGATGCGTCAGGATCTCGGGACGATGACAGCCCCCTCCAGCAGGCGCGCACCGTCACCGACCGTCTGCGTCGGCGCCCGGCAGGGCACACAGGCTCGCCGCGCCGAGACGGGAGAGAGGCGCGGGCAACGGGCCCGAGGCGAGTTCTGTCTTCCGACAGGACTCCCGCCACGCGGTCTGAGAGACTAAGGAACTGCCACGCTATCGAGGAGAGGGCCACCGTCATGGTATCACGCAGGGACATCGCATCGCTTCTCGGCGCCGGCACGCTCGCGGCCGCCCTGTCCCCGATCGGAAGCGCCCAGGCCCAGACCGCGCCTGCGGCGGAGAACACCTTCCAGCGCATCCGGCGCACCAAGAAGCTCCGGATCGCCGGCATCGTCGGCACCGAGCCGTACTACAAGAAGGATATCGTCACCGGCGAATGGTCCGGCTTCTGCATCAGCATGGCGCAGGATCTCGCCAAGGCGATGGATGCCGAGATCGAGATCGCCGAGACCACCTGGGGCAACGCGGTGCTCGATCTCCAGGCGAACAAGATCGACATCATGTTCGGCCTGTCGCCGACCCCGTCGCGCGCGCTCACAGTCGAGTTCACGCGGCCGATCATGCTGAACACCTTCACCATCATCGCCAAGCCCGGCTTCGAGCCGAAGACCTGGGCCGATCTCAACACGCCGGAGGTGCGCGTCGCCGTCGATATCGGGTCGACCCACGATCTCTTCGCGCGCCGCGCGATCCCGAAGGCGACGCTGCTGGCGCTGAAGACCCCGGACGACGCCATGCTGTCCGTCCAGTCCAACCGCGCCGATTGCGTCATCCAGGTCGCCATGCTGTCCCTGGTGACGGTCAAGAAGAACCCGAAGCTGGGCAAGATCATCGTGCCGACACCGGCCAGCGCACAGCCGACCTGTGCCGGCGTGCGGGCCGAGCCCGATCCGCGGTTCCGGACCTTCGTCGACAACTGGCTCGAATACAATCGCGGGCTCGGCGCCATGAAGGGCTGGATCACCGCCAGCCTGGAGCTGGTGGGCGTCAAGTCCGAGGACATCCCGGCCGAGATCACCTTCTGAGACAAACGGCCGTGGATGCTGCCGCGTCACCTCGGTCTCGGGCAGGCCCGCGATCGACGGGGCGTTCGATCCATCGCGACGTGTCGGCTCCCAGCCGGAGGCTCGGCGACAGGTCGAGAGCGGAACCGACGGTCGTCGTCTGAGACCCGGCGCACGCGCCGCGGCGAGACAGGCCGCGGCCGGCCCATCATTGCCCCGGTCCGAGACGATCCGTCCTGGCCCAGGGGTCTCGCCCCATCGACCCGGATCCCGATGCCGCCTGCCCCCGCCCCGCCCTTGGGCATCATCATGCTCGATACCGCATTCGTACGACCGCCCGGTGACGTGGGGCATGCGGCGAGCTGGCCCGTCCCGGTCCTGTTCGAGACCGTGCCGGGCGCCACCGCGCGCCGGATCGTCGGCGGACAGGATTGCGACCTGGCGGATGCCTTCGTCCAGGCGGGGGAGAGGCTGCGGGCCCGCGGTGCCGTCGGCGTCATCACGTCCTGCGGCTTTCTCGCCGCCCGGCAGCGCAGCCTCGCCGCCCGGATGCCGCTGCCGCTCGCCACGTCGAGCCTGATGCAGCTTCCCCTGATCGACCGGTGCCTTGCCCGCGGCAAGCGGGCCGGCGTCGTGACCTACGACGCCGCGTCGCTCACGCCGGCGCATTTCGTCGCGGTGGGGGCCGATCCCGCGACGCCGGTGGTGGGCCTGCCGGCGGACGGGGCGTTGCGCGGCCTGATCGAGCGGCAGGCGGCCTATGACGGGGATGCGATCGCACGCGACGTCCTGGAGGCCGCCGGCCACCTGATGGCGCGGGGCGATATCGGTGCCGTCCTGATGGAATGCACCAACCTTCCGCCCTTCTCGAAAGCCGTCGCCGACCGGTTCGAGGTCCCGGTCTTCGACATCATCACCCTGGGCCGCTGGTTCCATACGGGCCTCGTTCAAACCCAATACTAGAGCATTTTCCGACGAAGTGGATACCGGTTCGTCGTAGAAAATGCGGCAAAATCAAAGAACTAGAGCACTGCACGATTTCAACGTGATCGTGCAGTGCTCTAGACTGGCGGACCGGAGGCGGCGATGGCTTACGAATGGGATTTTACTTTTCTTTATCAATACAAGAGCCTGATCGCCATCGGCGCCCTGTATACGATCGGGTTCACCATCCTCACCGCGGTCGCCGGTTTCGCCGTCGGCAGCGTGATCGCCATCGCGCGCCTGGCGAATGCCAGGGCGGTCACCATTCCGCTCGTGGCCTTCATCGAGATCTTCCGGTGCACGCCCGTGCTGGTGCAGCTGGTCTGGATCTATTACGCGCTGCCGATCCTGATCGGCGTCGAACTCAAGCCCGCGACGGCGGCGTTCATCGCCCTGACGCTCTATGGCGCGTCGTTCTTCGCCGAGATCATCCGGGGAGGCATCGCCTCCATCGATCTCGGCCAGTGGGATGCCGGACGGGCGCTCGGCATGCGTCGGGGCGCGCTGCTCAGGCGCATCATCCTGCCGCAGGCGCTCAAGCGGATGATCCCGCCCCTCGTCAACCAGGTCGTTCTGCAACTGAAAAACACGTCGCTCCTGTCCGTGCTCGCGGTCCCCGATCTCCTCTATCAGGGACAGCTGATCACCTCGGCGACCTACAAGCCCCTCGAAGTCTACACGATGATCGCGGTCATCTACTTCATCATCCTGTTCCCGCTGACGACCGTCGCCCACGGCCTCGAGAAGAGGCTCGCACGGTGAGCGCCGGGACAAGCCCCGTTGAGACAATCGCCGCGCGGGACGCATCGGAGATCGCAATGATCGAGGTCGAGCACGTCAAGAAATCGTTTGGACCCTTGTCCGTGCTCAAGGACATCTCGATGCGCGTGCCCAAGGGCGGGGTGGTGTCGCTGATCGGCCCGAGCGGATCCGGCAAGTCGACCCTTCTGCGCTGCCTCAACCTCCTCACCATCCCGGATGAGGGAACGATCCGGATCGGGACGCATGCGATGCGCTTCGACCGGGGTCACAGGATGCCGAAGGACAAGGATCTCGCCGCCTTCCGGTCCAAGGTCGGCATGGTGTTTCAGACCTTCAACCTGTTCCCCCACATGTCCGTCCTCCAGAACGTCATGGAGGGGCCCGTCACGGTGCTGGGTCGGGGCAAGGAGGAGACGCGGGTTCTCGCGTTCCACCTTCTCGACAAGGTCGGCCTGAGGGAGAAGGCCGACGTGTATCCCGAGCGGCTGTCCGGCGGACAGAAGCAGCGGGTCGCCATCGCCCGGGCGCTGGCGATGAAGCCCGAGGTCATGCTCTTCGACGAGGCGACCTCGGCCCTCGATCCCGAACTCGTCGGGGAGGTGCTTCAGGTCGTCCGGCAACTGGCGTCGGAGGGCATGACGATGGTGCTCGTGACCCACGAGATCGCGTTCGCGCGCGACGTCGCCGAGACCTGCGTGTTCATGCGCGATGGCTTCGTCGTCGAGGAGGGGCCGGCGCGGCAGGTCATCGAGGATCCGCAGCAGGCGGCCACGAAAGCCTTCCTCAGTCATTTCCACAAGGCGGCGGTCTGACGCCGGGACGTCGCTCTTGCGGGCTGCCATCGGGGACGTCCGCCGACGGCTCCGCCAGCGTGGCGGGCAGCCGGAGCGGTGCCATCGCGGTGGCGGTGGCGGCGAACTCGATCTGTCGCAACAGGTCCCTGACCCGGCCGACCAGTTCGCGCTTCGCCGCGGCGTTCCCGTCCGCCTCGCTCGCGGGCCAGCTCGGCAGCGGCGGCAAGCCCCTGTAACGGCTCCGCTTGGCGCGGTCGAGCAGATGCTCGATCAGGTCAATTTCGTTGACGGTCCGCAAGCCGAAGCTCAGCGAGACCGACCAGCTCACCCCGCTGACGCGGTGCACCGCGTGGGCGGGCACATAGAGGCCATCGCCCGGCTGCAAGGTGAAGGACCGGGTCGGGGCCTGGAAGGGCACTTCCTGCGACGGATGCCAGGCGGGGTCGCGCATCAGGTCGAGGATCGCCGGCAGCTGCACGGTTTCATCGACGGTCCAGTGCCGCTCTCCCGCGAGTTGCAGCGTGAAGACATCGGTGGCGTCGATATGCGCCCCGAGGCCCGAACGCGGTCCGGCGAGGAACAGGTCGACATCCTCGCAGGTCTCCGGATCGAGGTAGATCATCGCCACCGCCCGGCACAGATCGCCGAAGAGCGCGCGCATCCATCCCCAGGAAGTCGGTCCGCCGCCATGCCACAGCCGGCTGATCTTCGTCGCCGAGACCGCGCCCGCCGCCACCGCCGCGCGCAGGTCCTCGACGGTGTCGTGCTGCGAGAAGACGCGCGCGCCGTCCTGGACCGTCACCGCCCGGAACGGCGGCGCGACGGCGTCCGCCAGGTCCGCCAGATAATCCTCGACGCCGTAAGCGCCCGCCACGGCGTGGCCGGCCTGCGGCGCGAGGAACGGCGCTCGCCGCCAATGGTCGCGAAAGAACGTGGCGGGGTCCCCGAGCATGCCGGCGACCACGGTCTCGCGCGGGACGGCGGCGAGCCTTGGTGGCGTCACGCCGGTCCGCGGCGTGACGGCCTGCGCCTGTTCGGAATCCACACCGGCCCGCATGGCGTCACTCCTTCCGCACGAGGCCGATCCCGCCGTCCGGTCGGAGCGGACCGCCCCCTCTCACGGCCTGTCGTCGACGACGACCGTCGGACTTATACCAACGGCCCAAGATGCTGACGCATCGGGCCGTTGACCCATCTCGAATTTTCGATGTCAAGCCAGAGGCTTGGCGAAAATTCGAGAACAGAACCAAAGGTCGTTTTCAACGACCGTTGGTATTACTCCACTGCCGCCTCCCGCCGGGCTGCCGCGCGTGCGGCACCAGCCGCGTCGCCGGGCCGGCTCACGCTCCCGTCGGCAAGCTGCACGACCCGGTCGCCCGGCTCGATGAGATGACGGCGGTGCGTGACCGCCAGGATCGTGACGTCGCCGGCGAGCGTCCTCAGATGCGTCATGATCTCGCGCTCGGTCGCCTCGTCGAGGGCCGAGCTGGCCTCGTCGAGGAACAGGATGCCGGGATCCGCATAGAGCGCCCGGGCGATGGCGATGCGCTGGCGCTCGCCGCCCGAGAGCCGCAGCCCGCGCTCGCCCACCACGGTGTCGAACCCGTCGGGCAGCGTCTCGATCAGCGGCAGGATCGCCGCCCGCGCCGCGGCCCGGCGCAGGCGCAGCTCATCCGGCGGGCGGCCGAGCACGATGTTGCTCCGCAGGGTGTCGTTGATCAGCATGATCTCCTGGGGCACGACGCCGATCGCGGCGTACCACGCCTCGCGGGTGACGCCGCTCAGGTCGCGGCCATCGACCCGGATGGTGCCCGTCTGCGGCTCCAGCGACTTCAGCGCCAGCTTGAGGACGGTCGACTTGCCCGAGCCCGTCTCCCCGACCAGATAGGTGATGGTTCCGCGCTCGGCGACGAAGTCGATCTCCGTAACGCCCGCCCCGCCCTCATAGGTGAAGCCGACGCGGTCGAAGACGATGCGGCCCTCGGCGAGAGCGAAGGGCGGCGACCCGCGCGGCGGTTCCACCTCTTCCGCCCCGTGCCACATCTCGACGAACGGCACGAACTGATACGACGCCTGGACGAGCTGGTTGATCGCGCGGCCGAACATCTCGAAGGGATGATTGAGCTGGAGCAGGAGCAGGTTGAACAGCACGAGGTCGCCGACCGTCAGACCGCCCTCGCGGTAGCGCGGGATCAGGATCAGGTAGGTCACCGCGAACTCGGTCGCGAGGGCGAACCCGCAGATCAGCGCGAAGCGCAGCCGCCGCAGGCAGAAGGCGAGCCAGTTGTCGCGGACCTCGCGCGCGCGCCGCGAGAACTGGTCGTTCATCCAGCGCTCGCTGCCGAAATGCCGGAGCGTCTCCATCGAGTTGACGGCATTGCCGACGAACCGGGCGTTGTCCTGCGTGGCGGTGATCGCGGCATCGAGGTAAGTGCGGGTCCGCTCGTTGGCATAGCACGTGATGGCAACGAACACGGCGCCGTAGACGACGACGATCAGCACGATCTCGCTGCTGATCGTCGCCCCGAGCACGATCAGCGACAGCACGACCTGCAAGATCCCGGGAAGCAGCGAATCGAGCGCCAGGCCGGTGACGTCCTTGACCGCGTCCTCGCCATTGGCCTGGGCGTTCTGGATCTCCGCCGGGTTGTACAGGATGAAGAAGCCGATGGTCTTCTTCAGGAGTCGCTCGAAGAAAGCCGTCGCGACGATGAAATCGAGGTTCTTGGCGCAGATCAGCGCCAGATAGGCGAGCATGTCGTCCAGCATCGCCACGACGCCGAGCAGCACGGCGTAGCCGAGGAAGCCGAGCAGGACGGCATCGACGGCGGAGCCGGCGCCGAGACGGTCGATCAGATGCGCGAACAGAAGCGGCGCGAGGACGGCCGACGCCGCCGACAGCAGCGACAGAACGAAGGCCAGGACGACGACCCCCTGCGACGAGCGCAGGTAGATCGCCAGGATCCGACGCAGCGGATCGAGGAAGTCCCGCCATTCGATCGGCTTCACGCAGTGTCTCCGGTCTCGACGACGCGACCAGGGCGAAGGCCCGCGGTCCGGCTCCGCCTCCTCCCGCGCAACACCGCCTCCGGCCCGCTCTCATCAAGCGTCGCGCGACAGACGAAGGCGTCTTGATTACTCCAAACCAGCAATCGTGTCACCATTGTCGTGATCACGCATGCATGCTAATGATCGCTTGACTGGTTGGAGCGACCGATGAAGCAGCGGCCGGCCTCTCTGGAACTGCCGGCGGCCGGCTCGATCGACAGACTCGACGACGCGGCGGCGCGGCCGTTCCAGTCTCTCCTCGGCCCCGTGGCGACCGATGTGTTCTGCCGGGACTACTGGGCGCGGAGCGTGCTCCACGTCGCGCGGAACGATCCCGACTACTACCGAGATCTGATCGCCCTGGCGGAGATCGAGGAGCATCTGTCGGCGGACGAATTCTTCGAGCGCCATTCCGCCGCCACGCCCTATCGCGGCGCCGGACCGCCCGAGCCGCCCCCGCGCAGCCCGAGCGACGTCTTCGCCCGGCTGGCCGAGGGCAAGCCCCTCCGGCTGCGGCGGCTCGAGACGATCCTGCCCCCGGCCTCGCCCGTGCTCGCGCTGGTGCGCGACATGGAGCGCTGCCTGCACCACCCGCGGGCGTCGGTCTCCTGCTACGTCGCCCCCGCCGACGGGCTCGGGCTCGGGCCGCACCACGACGAGTCGGAGATCTTCACGCTCCAGATCGCCGGATCGAAGATCTGGCGGATCTACCACAAGGTCGTGGCGGACGAGCCGGCCCTGTACGAACCGGAGGCGCTCGGCCCGCCCGAGCACGAGATCCGGCTGAATCCCGGCGATCTCCTCTACACGCCGAGCGGGTGCGTGCACGACGTCACGGTGGCCGGGGCCGGCCCGTCCTTCTCCCTGACCATCGTGTTCGAGCCGTTCCGGTGGCGCACGCTGCTCGATCTCCTGGCCGCGCGCGTCGCCGCGATGGACGCCTTCATGGCGCCGCTGCCCGCCGGCCCGCGGGACGGGACGGGCCCGGAGACAGCCTTCGTCGACGATTTCGCCGCGCGGGTCGCCCTTCTGCACGAGGCCCTCGCGGATCTCGCGCCCGCCGACCTCACCGACCTGCTGGCGGTGCGGCACCTGCATCGGATGACCTACCCGCCCGGACGCCAGATCGACTCGGTGTTCCGGGCGCGGGCGCTCGACGCCGAGACCCGCGTCGAAATGGTCCCGGACCTGCCCTGGCATCTCGCCCGCCACGGCGACACCGTGGAGCTGACCCTGGCGGGCGGCTTCACGCTGCGGGCCAAGGCGTCGCTGGAGACCGCCCTGCGCCAGGCGCTCGCCGCCCGTGGCCCCTTCCGCGTCCGGGAGATGCACGGCAGCCTCACCCAGGGCGCCCGGATCGCCCTGGCCAAGCGCCTCGTCGCCTGCGGCCTGCTCCGGCTGGCCTGACCGAACCGGGAGGAGCGATGAGCGAGGACGAGCCCTGGACGGCGGATCGTCTCGGTCGCGCCTTGCAGGACCGGAAAAAGCGGCTCGAAGCGGAGCGCCGCGCCGCCTTCCTTCCCCTGGGCATCGACGCGGAATGTCGCTGGCCGGCCTCCCGCCTGTTCCACCGCCACTCCATGCTCGGCCCGGCCTGGACTCCGATCCTGACCGCGGACGAAGTCGAGGCACTGACCCTGGACCGCGGCTACAAGCGCTATCCGGGCGCCGACCGGGTCGCGTTGCCGCGGCCCGCCGCCCCGAACGCCACGCTGGAGGACGCGATCGCGTCGCGCCACTCGGAGCGCAGCTTCGCCGACCGGCCCGTCTCCCTCGACGCGGTCGCGACGCTGATGCGGCTCGGAGCCGGCGTGACGGCGGACCAGGAGGTGCCGCGGCGCGCGGCCCCCTCGCCGGGAGCGCTCTATCCGGTCGAGACCTACGTCTTCGCCCTGTCGGTGAACGACCTCGCGCCGGGGCTCTATCACTATGACGCCCTCGATCACGCCTTCGAGACCGTGGCGGCCCCGCGCGGGAGAGAGGCGACGCGGGCCTTCCTGCCCTCCGATCTCCACCGCGCCGGCCCGGCCCTGCTGATCGCGCTGACCGTCGCGTTCCCGCGGGTCCAGATGAAGTATCTGGAGCGGGGCTATCGCTTCGCATTGCTGGAAGCCGGCCATATCGGGCAGAACCTCGTCCTGGCCGCCGCAGCGCTCGACCTTGCGGCGGTGCCGGTGGGCGGGTTCTGGGACGAGCCGTTCAACGACGCCCTCGGCCTCGATCCCGACGAGGAGGCCGTCGTCTACGCGGTGATCGTCGGCCATCGGCCCTGACCGGCGTCAGGGGAAGCAGTGCGGCACCGGGTTCAGCGCGTCCTCGCTTTGCGCGAACGTGCCCGCTCCCATGCGCGGGGGCGCCTCGTAGAGACGCCGGCCGCCGAGCCGGATGCGGCGGCCGAAGCCGAGGGGCTGCAACCCGGGCACGATCGCCCGCACCACCCGCAGGCTCCGACGGGCGAGTTCCGGCGGGGTGATGTCGACGCCGACGAGGCTGTGGCCCCGCTCGGCGAGCCGGGCCATCAGCGCCGTCAGATCGTCCGCCGGTGCCAGGGACGTCGGGACCGGCGTCGGGACCGGCGTCCGGGCCGGCGCCCGCCATCCCTCGGCCGCCGCGGGAGCCAGGGAGGCCCACAGGAAGGCCGCCTGCGGCAGCCAGTCGGGGTGTTCGTAGGCTTTCGCGTGGTCGTCGATCTCGAGGACGGCTCCGGGTTCGAGGGGATCCCCGAGGCGCCAGGCCCCGGTCACGTGCAGGGTCGCGGCGTAGAGTTCGCGCGCGGCGCGCGCGAGCGCCGTCGCGGCATCGAGGGCCGCGCCGGCCCCGACGATGAGGGCCGGCGCCGCACGGTCCGTCCGCGTCCCGACGGCGAGGCAGACGGGGATGCGCAGATCGGTCGTCAGGTCGCGCAGATGCACGGCGTACCCGCCCGCCGCGACGGCGTCGAGCATCGCCCGGGACGCCGCGGACGCGATCGTCTCCCGGTCGATCCGCGGCGGGGAGAGCCGGTGCAGCCAGTGGATCATGAAGGCGTCGCGCTCGACGAGTTCGAGGGCGCCGTTGAGGAGAGCCGCGCCCCGGGCGCTGTGCGCCGCGACCCCGCTCGACGTCTCGCCGAGGAGCCGGTCGTCGACACCGTAGCGCGCCGCCGTGCGCGGCACGAGGACGGGCCGGTCCCGCGACAGGTCGTAGCCCGGGACCCAGCCGAGCGGCTCGGCCGGGTCGAAGGGGCGGAACGGGAAGTCCGGCTCCGCATATTGCGCCGGCGAGAACAACGGCAGGTCGGTGGGTCGCAGCGCCCGGTCGGCGACGGCCTCGTAGGGCGCCACGAGGCCGTGCTCGCCGGGATGCAGGCCGGCATAGCGCTCGAGCCCCTCGATCAGCGCGACGGTCCGGGCCTCGTCGAGGCAGGCGCCCGACCCGTGGCACCAGGTCGTCTGCCGCCCGGTGACGATCGCCGGGTCCGGGACCGCGAAACGGCCGACCGCGACCGCCGGCAGGGCGGGATCGCGGGCGGAGGCCCGGCCGCGGGGCGGCGGCACCAGGCGGGTGAGCGCGCCCGGTCCCGCGGCGAGGTCACGGAGGCGCGCGCCGAGACTCGCCAGGGGAAGCGGGGCGTCGAACCAGGCATCGCGCCGGTCGTCGGGCGGAGAGGCGGTCGCCGCCCGGCAATCGGGACAGAGCGGGTGCCGCTCGACGGGCCCGGCCTCGCAGTCCCCGCCCCCGCGGTGCAGAAGCGTTGCCCAGCCGCCTGAGCGCGGTCCGCCAAGCCCGGCGCAGACCGCGCGGGCGAGGTCGTCGGCGAGGTCCGCCGCCTCGGGCCGCGGGACGGGCGGATGCAGCCGCCAGCCGCCCTGCCGCAGGTGATCGTGATACGCCCGCTCCAGCGCGATCGTGGGCGAGATGCCGAGCCAGCGCAGGAGGACGCAGCGCGGGCATGGACCGCTCTCCGGTACGGCGAGCGGCCCGACCATCACCGCGTCGCCGAAGGGAAAGACCGGAAACCAGGCCGCTCCCTCGGCGCGGGCGGCACGGGCGGCGGCGTCGAGATGGTCGAGATCGGGCCCATCGAGGCAGGTGACGCGCACCGCACCGGCAGGTGGGGCCTCGTCGAGGCCGCCCCGCCCCGCAACCGCGAGCCCGGTCCGCGCCAGGGCGCCCGCGAGGGCATCGGCAAGCGCGCCGCGCCCCGGCAACCACAGGAGGGGGACATCCCGGGCGACCGGCTCCGGCGCGATCCGGGCTGCCGGGATCCGCGGCCTGGCGACGAGAAGGCCGCTCTGCGCGAACCACCCCAGCATCCGCAGCACGTAGAACGCGGCCGCCGCCGGCTCGCCGCCGAGCAACGCCGAGAGGTCGTGCGCCCCGTCGAGCCGCGGCAGGACGCGCCGCATGGTCGCGTCGTGGCGCGGATCGATCCTGAAGGCGCCCGCGACCGAGCGGACGACGAGACCATCGCCGTCCTCGAAGGCATACACCCCTGGGCGCAGGTGCGGGCGATCGGGTACAGTGTCGTCGGGGTGCGCTTCCGCGGTCACAGGGATTCTCCCACAGGTACCCCCCTCTTCACTGGCAGCGACCTCGGACGAACCTTGCGAGGCGTCATGACGGAACCGACGGCATCGTCCCGAACCTATGCGCAGAGCTGCGCCCTCCTCGATGGCATCGTCGGACGCTGCGTGCGCGACGCGGCCTTCTCGCGGCAGGTCCTCGCCGATCCCGAGGCGGCCCTCGCGCCCTTCGCCCTCACGGCGGACGAGATGGAGGATTTCTTGATTCTCCGGGCCGAGCATCTCGGCGAGGCCGAGCGGGTCTGGACCACGATTCGCGACCGTCTCGCGGCCGGGCGCGGACCAGGCGGCTGAGCCCGGTGCGAGAGCCGGTTGCGCAGGCCGGAGGGGCCGGGCGTGCCGCCGACGCCGGCCCGGCCGTCAGCGCTCGCACCACATCCGCGACAAGCGCTCGCGGCAGCGGCGCAGCCGCGCGCGATCGGCCACGGCGCCGGCCGCGAACAGGCCGAGATACTGCTCGGAACTGGCGATGGCGTAGAGGATGTCCCGCTGCGCCCCGTCGCGGATCCGGCTCTCGACCAGGATGTCGGCGGTCCAGCACGCGCCGCGTCGGACCTCCGCCCGGCGGGCCAGGGCGCCGGTCGGGTATGCGACCGCCCGGCCGACCGGTCCGCGATAATGCTCCTCGCCGTAGCCGGTATCGAGGACGAGATCGCCGCCCTCGTACTCCTCCGGCGGCGTCAGGAACACGGTCAGAGCCACGTCCGACCGAAGCGCCGCCTCGTCCGACAGGGGCGGCGCGGAGTCGCCCGCGGTGAGGCCATGCAGCACCACGTCGCCGAGGTGCTTCGGCTGCACGGCGGCGGTGAAGAGCGGATGGGCCGCCAGCCCCGCGCGCACCGCGCCGCCGAGATGGGCCGCAGCCGCATCGGGATCGGGGCCATGGCGGATCCGATGGGTCAGGTGCGCCACCTCGTCCGGGCCGACGATACCGTCGAGTACGAGAACCATCGCAGTCCCTCCGAATAGAGTTCAGTCTTTCCGGCGCACTGCGCCGCGCCTTGACCGTCGCGAGCCGGGGCCACATCATGGTCCGGCCGGGTGTTCCCGCAGATTGACGCCCTGATCGGCATGGGACGAGCGGTGGAATCGGGCGGGACGGGAGGCGGTTCGGTGCGCGTCATCATCGAGAACCTGCTGAGTGCCGACGATCTCGCCGCCGTGCGGGCGATCGTCGAGAGCGGCACCTTCGTGGACGGCCGCGAAACCTCGACCCTCACGGACAAGCGCAACGTGCAACTGCCGCTCGACAGTCCGGCGGCGGACCGGGCCGGGGCCCTGATCCTCGACCGGCTGCTCGACAACGAGACGTTCCAGTCGGCGGCCCTGCCGCGGCAGGTCGTGCCGCCGCGCTTCAGCCGGTACGAGATCGGCATGGGCTACCCGGCTCACGTCGACAGCGCGACGATGGGGGCATGCCGGACCGATCTCGCGATGACGGTCTTCCTGAGTGATCTCGACCGCTACGACGGCGGGGACCTCGTCGTCGATACCGGCAACGGCGAGCGGCGCTATCGGCTGCCGGCCGGCGACGCCATCCTGTACCCGGCCTCGACGCTGCACAGCGTGGCGCCCGTGACGGCGGGCACCCGGCTGGTGGCGGTGACCTGGGTGCAGAGCTTGGTCCGCGATCCGCTCGGACGCGAGATCCTCACCGATCTCGCCCTGTCGGCGGCCAGGCTCTCGGCGACGCCCTACGGCCCACGCCTGCGCCGCAGCTATCACAACCTGCTCCGGCTCTGGGCCGAGACCTGACGCCGATCGGTGACCACGACCGTCGGTGACCGGTCGCCCGGACGGCCGGGCCGCACCGCCGGGACCGGACGCTAAGCAGGCTTGCGTTGGCGGGCCAACGCTTCGCCCGCTTAGGCTCTTGTTTGATCGCAGATTTTTGCCGCCGAACCGGGGACCACTTCGGCGAAATCTGCTTTGGGCATCGCGGGGCCGTGGCTCGGCGGTCATGGCCGGGCCGACCGGATCAGTGCGCGGCCGAAGGCATGGAAGTCGCGGCTCTCGGCATCGAACGTCGATGGGCGGGCCGCGCGCGGCCGCAACAGGGCGGCGAGATCGTCGAAGCGGCGCGGCACGGCGAGCCAGCGCCGCACCGTCGGATCGAGGATGAGGCCCGGTCGCGCCTCGCTCTCCACCGCCGCATCGATCAGGGCCCAGACGTGGCGGGCGATGCCGTGCAGATCGACCCGGACCTCCTCAGCCCCTGCCCTGTCCGGCTCGTCGCTGCCGGTGACGAGGGACCGGACGCTCCGGAGCAGCGCATCGAAGCCGAGTTGCAGGCTCCCCAGGATCGCCGCCTCGTCGGCGAGCTCGGCCGGTGCGGCCAGCGAGTCGAGATCGACGAAGCCGCCGTCGAGGCAGGCATTCTGCGGCTGGCAGCACAGCCCCGTGCGCAGGGAGGCGAGCGTGCCCGGCAGGAAGCCGAGATAGAGCAGCCGCACGAACAGGCGGACCCAGCCCTCGATCGTCGCCCCGGGATCGCAGCCCTCGCGCAGCAGCGCCAGCAGGCGCTCGCGAAAGCCGAGGCCGGCCAGCAGGGCATCGATCTCGCGGGCACGGATCGGCGCTGCCGGGTAATGATAGATGTAGACGCCGAGCGCTCCGGCAAGCAGCGTCTCGGCCAGCGCGAAGGCGTCGGCGCCCAGAATGGTCCGCAGACCGTCCCGGACACGGCTCGTCGTCTCCTCGGCATGACGGTGGACGACGAGCGGCAGCGGGAGGCGGGCCAGTTCGCCGTAATGGCGCAGATGCCGCTCCTGCGCGGCGGCGGCGCGTTCGGCCTCGCGCAGGGCCTCCGCGAGGCCGAGGCAGCCGGGGATCTTGCGCTCCTCGAACACGAGGTGCTCGGCGATCGCGTGCGGCGTGAAGCCCGGCCGGCGCAGATCGCCGAGGAGGCGCTCGAAATCGGGCAGGCCGGGTTCGAGCCCCTTGATCGCCACGACGGCGCCGCCGGGTGCGCCGTCGCCGGAGGCCGGCATCGCCGGGCAATAGCAGATGCTGCGGATGCTGCCCGGGACGCGGTAGAACGGCGCGTCGACGAAGGGCGCGACCGTGGGCGGCCGTGGCACGGTCCGGGCCAGGGAGGCTGCCGCCTCGGGCAGCCACGGCGCGGAGGCCGCGAGGGCCGGTGCCGCCGCAGCGGGAAGCGGGAAGCGGCGCACCACGTCGAGGCCGAGGGCCGGCCAGCCGAGCGCGCGCCGGCTCTCCTCCAGGCTCGCCGATGGCGACGGCCCCGGGGGGATCACGATGCCGCCGTCTCTGGGTGCCGCAGGGCCCCGGCCGGCTCCGGTTCCGCGGCCCCCTCGGCGATCGGGCCGAGCGTGTCCGGCAGGTGCAGCCCGGCCTCCACGATCCCGGTCACCGCCAGGTCCAGTTCCCGCAGGAGCGCGCGCACGCGACGGACCAGCGCGGCTTTGGCGTCGCGATGGGCCGCCCCGAGGCCAGCCGGACAGGTCGCGACCGGCGGATAGGCGGCGTAGCGCGTGTTCTCGACGATCTCGAGCAGGCGGGCGACGACGTCGATCTCGTTGAAGGCGCGAATGCCGAGGCCGATCGACACCGAGCCCGGAAAGCCCGGGACGCCGGTGACGCCGTGGACGCAATAGGCGGGCACGTAGAGCGCATCACCGGGCATCAGGACGATCTCGCGGGTCGGCCCGGAGAAGATTGCTGCCGCGTCGGGCGCGAAGTCCGGCGCGCGCTCGGCGGCCAGGGTCTCGTCGAGACGGACCGTCTCCGCCACCACCCATTTCCGCCGGCCGCTCAACTGGATCGTGAAGGTGTGCGACGTGTCGTAATGGACGCCGAGGTGGGAGCCCGGCCCGGCATAGAACAGGTCGACGTTCTCCGACCGCTCCGGGTTGAGGTAGATCATCGACACGGCGCGGAACAGGCTGCCGAACAGCGCCCGCATCCAGGCGAAGCGCTCGGGCGCGTCCGGCTGGTGCCAGACGTCGCTGATGCGCAGCGGCGCGACCCCGCCAGCCTCGACCGCCGCCCGCAACCCCGCCGCCGTGTCGTGGTAGGAATAGGCGCGCGCGCCCTCGGGCGCACCGACGACGAGATGCGGGCCGGGCCGGGCCCGGGCGATGTCCTCCAGAAAGTCGTCGCCATCGTAGAGCCCGACGCAGGCGCGCGCCGCGCCCGGCGCGTGGAACGGCGCGCGCGCCCAGATGCGGTCGAAGAAATCGGGCGGCGCCAGCATCCGCGCCACGACGCCGTCGAGGAGATCCTGATCCAGCCTCATCTCCGCACCGCTGAGGTTGCGCGGGCCGGTCACCGGACCGCCTCGACGAAAAGGGAATAGTGGCGGCCGTCGACCTCGGCCCCCGCGAAGGCGCTGGCATCGTCGATCCGCAGGCCGGGGTCGGGCGACGCCTGGTAGCCGCAGCGGCGGATGTCGCGGAACCCGGCCTCGGCGAGGATATGGGCCAGGGTCTCGGCGTCGTAGCCGAACTTGTGCGCCTCCGCGAAGCGGCCCGGATGCGGACCGACCCCGGCATAGCCGAGGACGCTCTCCAGGCGCGTGCTGACGGTCCAGTCCGGCCAGGCGGTCCGGGCGCGGCCTTCGATGACGGCGCGATCGTCCGCGACATAGGCCCGGAGTGCCAGTTCGATGTCCGGGACGACGATCCGTACCCGCCCGCCGGGCGCGAGGACGCGGTGGATCTCGCGCAGGAGCGCCATGACCTCGCCGGGATACCAGAGATGCTCCAGGGTATGGGCGAGGTAGACCCGCTCGGCGCTCGCCTCGGCGAACGGCAATCCCCAGCGCAGGTCGATCGACAAAGGCGCCGGCCAGACGTCGACGCTCACCCAGCCCGGCAGGTCCGAGGCGCCGGCACCGAGATGCAGGGAGAGCGGGCGATCGGAGGCCGGCAGCCGCGCCACCTGCGCGGCAACGTAATCGGGGATGCGCCGCTCCACCTCCCGGCGCAGGCCCGCCACCGCGGCCCGGCATGCCATCAGGCGCGGACCGAGGCCGAGCCCGGTTTCCTCCCGGATGGCCCGGCCCACCGCGGGGCTGAGGGCAGCGAGCGTCGAGGAGAGGGCGTCGAGCGTCAGGGCGATCGGTGCCAGGTCGGTGTCGACCAGGAGGCCGGGCGCCTCGTCGCCGGTGCCCCCCTCCGCATCGGCCGGGGCGCCATCGCCGTCGACGGGCAGCAGCGCCCGGATGCGCAGCAAGTCCCGCAGATGCCGCTCGGCCGCGCCGCCCGCGGCCTCGCCGGCCAGGGCGGCCCGGGGATCCTCCGGCGTCAGGAACCGTGCCAGCAGGCGCAGCAGCCCGGGATCGCGGGAGGCGTGGACGGCCTCGCCCGCGCTCAGCCAGATGGTCCCGTCCACGAACCCGACCGCGAGATGGGGGTTGAGAACGCATCGCGGCGCAGGCCCGGCCTCATCCACGGCGCCTCTCCCTCGGTAACGGGGTTCTCCCGTGGCGCATGCCCATGGTCAGGCCACCGGGGCGACGGGCAGGGGCCAGCCCGGAACGTGGGTCGGCGGGGAAGGCGGCGGCGGCGGCAACGACCCGTCGGGCCGCGGCCAGGCGAGCGGATGGCGCGGACCGGCGATGCGGTCCCCGACCGGGACGCCATCCCAGTCGATCGACGGGAAGGGCAGGCTTGAGGACCGCTCCGCCCCGTCGGCGACGTAGACGACCGCGAAAGCCCTGCGCCGGTGCGGCGTCGTGTTCGGCCCGGCGGCGTGGAAGGTGCAGGCGTCGTGGAACAGGATCGAGCCGCGCCGGACCGGGACCATGACCGGCTCGCGCTCGATCAGCGCGCGCTGGTCGTCGCTCCACTGGCGCCCCGTCACGAGGTCGAGCCAGGAGGACGGGCCGACCTGATGGGAGCCCGGCACATAGGCGAGGGCGCCGGACGCGAGGCTCACATCGTCGAGGGCGATCCAGGCGGTCACCAGCCGGCCGCGCACCGGCCAGCGGGTGATGTCCTGGTGGAGGCTCGTCGATTCGGCCCCCGGTTCCTTGTAGAAGGTCTGGTCGAGGAACAGCCGGACCGCGCCGGCCTCCAGCAGCGCAGCGGCGATTCCGGCGATGCGCGGATCGCAGGCGACGGCGCGGACCCGCCCCTCCTCCTCCCAGACATTGTAGCAATGGCTGAATTGTCGGTTGAGGACCGCGCGCTCCGCGAGCGGGCGCTCCTCCAGGGCGCGCCGGCGCACCAGCGCCTCGTCCAGGATTGCGGCGAGTTCGATCGTCTCCGGGCCGCTCAGCACCGCCTCGGCGACGGCGAAGCCGCCCTCCGCGAAATCCCGCCGCAGCGTCGCCACGCTCTCCGCCCACTCCTCCATCTCATCCCTCCGGCAGACAAACGACCGGCATGTCGGCGGCCGCGGCGCGCGGGCCGCTCTTCAGCAAACCCGCGTCAAACGTCCCGCTCTGCTCTCATGGAGCGCTCGTCTCGGCTCGGCCATGCGGATCGCCTAAGGCCTGCTCCACCGATCGGTCCACCCCATCACACACACACGACCTCCTCCCGAGATGCGGCCGGACGGCCCCCGCTGCCGGGCCTCGCGAAGGCGTGCCGAGCACGATGGGCCCGCCGCTCAGGGTGAATCCGCCGCTGGCACAGACAGAGGTCTTGCAAGGGTCTTGCAAAGGTCTTGAACGAGCATTGCGAAGCCGCCGTCGCCCGTCACACAGGCCCACACCGCCGGCCCGGGGCATGCCGACGCCTCATCGTCGATCTCGGGCGGGCCCGAGATCGACATGGCCATTGCCTCATCTCACACTGCCAACACGACGCCCAACTGTCCGGAACCTTGTGGGTAACGGAGGATCGAGAACGGAACCAAAGGTCGTTTCCAACGACCGTTGGTATTACTCGACATCCTCCTTGACCCGGGTCTCGCCGTCGGGGGCATCGGCCTCGCCGCGCCATTGCGGGCGGACCTGCGGACGAAAGACCGGGCTCACCCGCGGATTGTTCACGCGCGGATTGTTCACGCGCGGGTCGCCGATGCTCTGCCGCTTGCCGGTTTCGTTGCAGGTCTTGCCGGTGCACCACGCCACCGTTTGGGGGTTGAGAAGGGAGTCGCCGATCGCCAAGCCTCCCGCGATCAGATCCATCTCCTCGACGCTGAGCCCACACTCCGCGGCGGCGGCGGCGGGATCGTTCGTCAGCTTGTCCCGGAAATCCTTGTCCCTCAGCGCCCGCCCGAGGATCTCGTCGATCTTCTGTTCCTTGGTTTCGGTGGTCATGGCTCTCTCCAATGTCTCGCGATCGTGGATGGACGTCACGACGCATCGCCGCGGCATCAACTCCGCACACGATCCGTCATTCCGGCACGAAGATCGGCCGGACAAGCAGACAAAAACTGACGATCAGCTCATTACGCCACGTTTTTATTACGATATAGCCTCCGTGACAGGTGTCAAGATTCTGTATCTATTCATTTACCAGAATCATCTGCTTGCCGATGCGAATGTCGTACCTCCGGCGATGCAGGACAGGGCATGGCGCGAGTTCCCCGGTCAGGCGCCGTCCGCCACGGTCGCCGTACCGAGGTAGCAGAGCCCGTCCGACCCGGTCCTCAAGAAGGCATGTAGCTCCCCGTCCGGGGCGGTGGCGGCGCCGGACCAGTCGGTCCCCTCCGGCGAGGTCGAGGCGAAGCCGACGATCCGGCCCGCCGCATTGACCACGTAGACGCGGGCGAGGGTCGGCAGCCATGGCCGCGCCTCGGCACGGCCGGCGACGCGCACGGCGCCGGTGCCGAGATCGGCGTCGCGGCGCGCCGCGTCGAAGGCGCCCGGGCAGCCCTCCGGCGCGATCCGCCCGGCCTCCTCGACGGGACGGCCGAGGCGGCGCGCATCCGGCGTCGCGAAGATCGAGATCGCGCGCTCGCGCAGGAACGGGGTCATCGCCCGGACCTGGTCGGGATCCGTGTACAGCGCGCGGATCGCCGGCCGGTCGATCAGATCCTGGAGGAGCGCGTCCTCGACCGCGCGCTGCGTCGCGGCGCGCTCGATCAGGAAGGCGGTGGTCGGCGCGAGCGCGTGCAGGCTCGCCGCCGCGAGGACGAGGCAGACGCCGCCGATGAGCACACGCAGGCCGGCACCGGACCGCATCCCGTGCGACACCGACCATCCCGCGACGAGCAGCGCGCACCAGAACACCGCACTGCCCGTCGCGTAGCGGCTCGACATCGCGCCCGTGATCCCCTCGTAAGGGTAGCGCCCGAGGGCGGTGAGGACGGCGGAGCCCGCCGCAAAAAGGGCGATTCCGAGGAGCGCGAGGCGGGCGGGGTCGGTGTCCCGGCCGAGGGCGAAGCGCCCGGCGAGCGCCGTGACCGCGATGAGGCCGCTCGTTCCGAGGAGGATGGTCGCGCCGAGAGACGGGTCGAGGAAGTTGCCGAGATAGGCGGCGGCGAACAGGGCCGTGCCGCCGATCCTCTCCGGCCAGCCGGAGGCGGGATCGAGCGGGCTCGGCGGCCCGGCCGCGCCGTAGAGCTGGGCAGCGCTCGGCGGGACGTAATCCGCGAAGTAGCCGGCGGCGAGGACGAGCGTGAGGCACAGAGGGGCGGCGGCCCGCCGCCAGCCGGCCCGGGCGAGAACCGCCAGCGTGACGAGGACGATGCCGGCGAGGAGGCCGTTGGCCATGGTCAGGGTGGCGACCGCCACGAGAGCGAGGGCCGGGAGATCGGCGGCGGCCAGCCATGGCCCGCCCGCCGGGCCGCGGGCGAGCGACCTGGCATAGAGCACGATCGCCGCGCAGGCCGCCGCGTAGACGCCGACGAACTCGACCTGGAACCCGCAACCGAAATTCTCCCATTGCACCAGGGAGAAGAGCAGGAGCGGCACCACCGCGCCGAACGCCAGGTCGGCGGGCTTCGGCGCGAGCCGCCGGTGCAGGTCGAGGAGGAGCCCGGTGGTCAGCAGCACCAGGAGGAACAGCACCGTGATGCTGAAATAGCCGCTTCCGGCGAAGACCAGGGAGTCGGAATAGGTGATGAGCCGCGGAACGACGCTGCGATGCTCGTTGTGCTGGCTGAACAGGTCGGCGAGCGGGTGCGCGCCGGACAGGACGGATTGGAACACCGCGAGGCCGCCCCACTCGTCCTGATGCGGAAGCCGGCTATGGGTCGCGTAGCCGACCAGCACGGTGAAGGCCGCCAGTGCGGCGACCGGCACCGCCAGGCAGAGGCCGAGGACCGCGGCAAGACCGTGCCGCCGGCCGGCGGCGAGAACCGCACCAGACCCGACATCCCGGACCGGCCACGGGCCCTTGGCCGTGCTCACGCTCATGCGGGACCGCCTCCGGATTGTGCCCTCGCCAATCCGAAGGCCACATCCACGGCTCGCAGCCGAGCAATCACCCAATGCGGTGCGACACTCGTTTCCGCGGGCACTTTCGGAGTGTGCCTTTACCACCCCCTGGAATCAAGTCTCCGGCAGACGATATTTCACCGCAACACTGTCATGGCGGCTTGCCCGGCGGCGGAGATTGTCGATAATTGGGTCATGGCCGTTCATCTTGTCACCGGCGGATCGGGCTTTGTCGGTGCCGCGATCGTCCGCCGGCTGGGCGAGCGCGGCGAGGGCGTCCGCGTGTTCGACCTTCGTCGCGCTCCCGACCTGCCGCAGGGCGTCACGTTCATCCAGGGCGACATCCTGGACGAGGCGGCGCTGGGGGCCGCAATGCAGGGCGTCGCCTACGTCCATCACACGGTCGCCCTGGTGCCGCTGACGAAGGCGGATGCGCGCTACGATCGCGTCAACGCCGACGGGACGGCCCTCGCCCTCGCCTGCGCGGCGCGGGCCAAAATCCGCTTCTTCTCGCATCTGTCGTCGAGCGCGATCTTCGGCGCGCCATCCGCCATGCCGGTGACAGCGGCCACGCCGCTCGCCCCGATCGAGGCGTATGGCCGGGCAAAGCGAGAGGCGGATGAGCGCGTCCGCGCCGCCCAGGCCGCCGGCCTGCTGCCGACCGCCTGCATCCGTCCGCGCACGATCCTCGGACCCGGACGGCTGGGCATCTTCTCGATCCTGTTCGAGTGGATCCGGGACGGCGCATCCGTCTACGTGATCGGCGACGGGAACAACCGCTTCCAGTTCGTCCATGTCGACGATGTGGCGGAGGTCTCGATCCAGGCCTGCCTCCAGGAGAGGCCGGGTTGCTACAACGTCGGCACCGACCGGTTCGGAACGCTGCGGGAGGACCTGTCGTGGCTGATCGCGCAGGCGGGCTCGCGCTCGCGCGTCCGCTCCCTGCCCGCCGGCCCGGCGATCGCGCTCCTTTCGTGCCTCGACCGGCTCGGGCTGTCGCCCCTCGCCCCCTGGCACTACCTCACCTACCATCGCCCGTTCTGGTACGAGTCCGGCCCGGTGGCCGAGCAATTGGGGTGGCGGCCCCGCTTCTCCAATCGGGACATGCTCCTGGATGGGTATCGCTGGTTCGTCGACGGCGGGGCCGCGGCGGACGCCTCGATCCACCGGTCGCCGACCCGCCAGGGAGTGCTGCGCGGCCTCAAGGCGGTCTCGCGATGGCTCTGAGAGACTCAGGTCTCGGCAAGCCGAGGCAAGTCCCGGGATGCACCGGCCAGCCCCGCCCGCAGGCAGACAGACAATCCAGGCGCGACTTCGATCTTTGCGATTGATAAAATTTCAACGAAATTCATAATGGCCTTATTGGTTGAATCGTCTCGTCCTGGGGTCGGCGGCGCGATTCCTCCGTTTTGGACGACGCTCCGGAGCGCGGGCCGGTGGTCGTCTCCGGAGTGGTGGGGGGACCATGTGGGTGTCTGGCCGGTTTCTCGACGGCCTCCTCCTGGACGAGGTCGGCCTCGCGCCCGCGGAACGGGAGGCCGTCCGCGCGGCCGTGATCCGCGCCGCCACGGACCATGCGCGCCTCGCGCCGCTCCAGCTCCGGGTACCGATCGCCGTGCTGAGCCTCGGCTTCTGCGCGTGGATGGCCGTCGCCGGGCGGCTGGGATGGAACGCCGAACGGAGCGCGGCGGGGTGGGAGCGGCTCGGCGTCCCGTTCCGCGCGCTGACCCGACTGCAACGCTCGCTCGCCCTCCTGGCGCTCGCGGACGACCGGCGGCTGCGCTCCGCCTTCGCGCGCCGCGCGTGACCGGCATGGTCCCCCGGGGGATGGGCAGCCAAGGCATGGAAACCCGAGGCGTGGGGACCGGGGGGCATGAGCCGGTCGCCTGCGACGTCCTGGTGATCGGGTCCGGCGCCGGCGGAGCGGTCGTCGCCGACCGCCTGACCGCGGCGGGACGGGACGTGGTGCTGGTCGAGGAAGGGCCGGACGTCCCGGCCGACCTCGCGCTGTCGCCCGCGGAGGCGATGCGGCGCCAATGGCGCTGCGGCGGGCTGATGACCGCCTTCGGCGCGCCCCTCCTGGCCTATGCGGAGGGGCGCTGCGTCGGCGGCGGCACGGAGATCAACGCCGCCATCCTGCAACGCATCCCGGCCGCGCTCCTCGATGCGTGGAGCCGCCGCTACGCGATCGCCGAGTATGGCGCCGACGCGCTCGCCCCCTATTTCCGCGAGGCGGAGGCGCTCCTCGGCGCGAGCCCGCCGGAGCGGCCGCAGGGAAGCGTGACGACCCGCTTCGCCGCCGCCGCCGCCGCGCTCGGATGGGACCACCAGAGCCTCACCCAGGCGAAGGACGGCTGCCTCGGCGGCGCGACCTGCGCGGAGGGCTGCCCGCCCGGACGGCGGTCGATGGCGAGCGCCGTGCTGCCGCGGGCCCGCGCCAGGGGGCTCCGTGTGATCGCCGATTGCCGGGTCGTCCGGCTGGAGCGGCGCGGGGCGCGCGTCGTCCGGGTGCTGGCGCGCCGGCGCGACGGCGCGGGCCCGGCGCGGCCCATGACGTTCCGGCCGGAGCACGTGTTCCTCTGCGCCGGCGCGATCCACACGCCGGCGCTGCTGCGCCGGTCGGGCCTGGGGCGGAATGTCGGCGCGAGCCTGCGCGCGCATCCGGTGGTGCGGGCCGCCGCGCTGTTTCCCGAGCCGCTCACGGTCCGCCACTCGGCGACCCCGCTCAGCGCCGTCACCGAATTCATGCCGGATCTCCGCCTCGGCGGATCGATCCTGCTTCCGGGCTATCTCGGCATGATGCTGGCCGAGGATTGGCAGCGCCGGGGCTGGCTGTGGGCACACCGGGAGCGGGTCGGCCTGTACTACGCGATGGCGCGCGCGGAGGGGCGCGGCCAGGTGATCCCGATCCCCGGCCTCGTCGAGCCGCTGGTCCGCTACCGCGCCACCGACGACGATTGGGAGCTGCTGCGGCGGGGCCTGCTGGCGTTGAGCGAGCTGCTGTTCGCCGCCGGTGCCGAGCGGGTCGTGCCCTCCCTGTTCGGCCATGCCGGGTGGACGAGCCCGGGCGCGGCGCGGGCGGAGCTGGCGGCGCCGCTGCGACGGTCGCGGGCGGGCCTGGCGACGCTCCACCTGTTCTCCAGTTGCCCGCCCGGGGAGGAGGCGGCGCTGACGGCCACGGATTCGTTCGGGCGCCTGCGCGGTCTGAGCAACCTCACCGTGGCGGATGCGAGCCAACTGCCCGAGGCGCCGGGCGTCAACCCGCAGCTCGGCGTGATGGCGCATGCGGCGCGCGCGGCGGACGCCTTCCTGGCCGCCTCCGATGCCCAGGCCCGGCGCCGCGCCGCCCGGGACGATGCGTGATGCCCCTGCCGCCGCTCCTGCGCCTGATGCGACCGCAGCAATGGACCAAGAACGCCTTCGTCATCGCCCCGCTTTTCTTCTCCGGGTACCTGTTCGACTCGGCGCGCTGCGTGGCCGCTCTCGCGGCAGCCGTCGCGTTCTGCGGCCTGTCGAGCCTCGTCTACGTGATCAACGATCTGTGCGACCGCGAAGCCGACCGCCTGCACATCAAGAATCGCGCGCGCCCGATCGCCGCCGGCACCGTGTCGTGCGGCGCCGCCCTGGCTTTGGCCGGACTCCTCGCCGCTCTCACGGCCGCTCTCGTCCTGGTCTCGGATCCGCCCGCGACCGTGCGGCTGAGCTTCGCGCTCTATCTGGGGATCAATCTTGCCTATTCGCTGGGCCTGAAGCACGTGCCGCTCGTGGAGATGATTCTGGTCTCCTCCGGCTTCGTCCTGCGGCTCCAGGCCGGGGCCGGCGCCATCGAGACCGTCATCAGCGGCTGGATGCTGGCTTGCACCAGCCTCGTGGTTCTGCTGCTCGTGGCCCTCAAACGGCGCGCCGATCTCCAGCAAGGCAACGACCCGGGCCATCATCGCCGCGTGCTCTCGGCCTACAGCGTCACCTCCCTCGACCTCCTGGCGGTCTTCCTGGCCGCGACGGCGGTGGCGACCTACGTCGCCTTCAGCGTGTCGGCCGATGGGCGCACCCGGTACGGCGATCTGCTGCCGCTCACGTCCGCCTTCGTTGTCGTCGGTGTTCTGCGCTTCCTTCACATCGCGATGATTGAGCAGGGCGGCGACAACCCGTCGGAGACGGTCACGCAGGACCGCATCCTGCGCCTCGCCTTCCTGGCCTGGGCTTGCAGCTTTTTCGTCCTGATCTACGCCAACGACGCCGGGCTGCGCAGCATGGCGGCGCTGACACGGTGACGATCGGCGCCGGTCTGCGGGGTTGGCGATCTGGAGCGTCGGGGCGGCACGGTGATCGGGGGCTCTCGACATCGTTCATCGCCAGTGCACCGGGTTGCGCGGCTTACAGCGGGATGTTGTCGTGCTTCTTCCAGGGTTGCTCGCTCTCCTTGGTGCGCAGCATGGCGAGCGCCCGGGCGACGCGGCGGCGCGTTGCGTGCGGCATGATCACCTCGTCGATGTAGCCGCGCTCGGCGGCCACGAACGGCGACATGAAGCGCTCCTCGTACTCGGCCGTGCGGGCCGCGATCGTCTGCGGGTCGCCGAGATCCTGGCGGAAGATGATCTCGACCGCGCCCTTGGCGCCCATCACGGCAATCTGGGCGCTCGGCCAGGCATAGTTCACGTCGCCGCCGATGTGCTTGGAGGCCATCACCGCGTAGGCGCCGCCGAACGCCT
>NZ_LABX01000192.1 GCF_001043915.1 Methylobacterium aquaticum
GACCGAGATCGACGGTCAGGCTCTGGGCCACCGCCGCCCCCTCCTCCCGATCCTCTGCCGCGCCGCGGTGGCCCTGCTGTTCCTCTCGGGTGGGGCGGCGGTGGCCCAGAGCCTGACCGTCGATCTCGGTCCCAGCGGCGGCGTCACCGAGCGGGCGTTGCAGCTCGTCGCCCTCATCACCGTCCTGGCGCTGGCGCCCTCGGTCCTGGTGATGGCGACCTCGTTCACCCGGATCGTGGTGGTGCTGTCGATCCTGCGCTCGGCGCTCGGCACCCAGACGGCGCCGCCGAACGCCGTGATCGTCAGCCTGGCCCTGTTCCTCACCGCCTTCGTGATGGCGCCAACGGCGCGGGAAGCCTACCGCACCGGCATCGAGCCGCTGCTCGCCGGGCAGATCCAGCAGGGCCAGGCGTTCGAGCGGGCGAGCCGGCCGTTCAAGGCGTTCATGCTGCGCAGCGTGCGCGAGAAGGACCTGAAGCTCTTCCTCGACCTCGCCCGGGCCCCGACGCCCGCGACGCCGGACGCGGTCGGCCTCGAGATCCTGACCCCCGCCTTCATGATCTCGGAACTGCGCCGCGCCTTCGAGATCGGCTTCCTGCTGTTCATCCCGTTCCTGATCATCGACCTCGTGGTGGCATCGATCCTGATGTCGGTCGGCATGATGATGCTGCCACCCGCCACCGTGGCGCTGCCGTTCAAGCTGATCTTCTTCGTGCTGGTCGACGGCTGGACCCTGGTCGCGGGGTCGCTGGTGCAGAGTTACGGTGGCTGATCCGCGCGCTCCCCCCTCCCCTCGGGACGGGGACCGGGCGGCGCCAGGCGCGGCCTCACCGGCGAGACCGGGCGGCACGGCGCCTCCCGGGCGACGCCAAAGCGGGGACGTCAGGGCACGGGCTCGTCGGCCATGCTCCCGGGCCATGCTCCCGGATGACGGGGTTACCGCCGGGCGGCGTCGGGCGACGCGCCGTCCAGAACCGGCCGGACGGCGTCGACCACGTGCGGAGCGGGAAGGCCCACGGCCTCCGCCGGAGGGGCGAGCGCGGCGGGGGCGGTCACGGCCGTCTCCTCCGCCGGATTGTACGGCCGGTTGTAGCACCGGCCGATCGCCTGCCAGAACGCGGCACGCTGCTCGGGCGTGAACCGGCTGAGGCAGGCATCGAGGGCCTCCCGCCCGGCCCGGGCGAGGTGCTCGCAGGCATCGTCGTCGAGAGGGTCCGGGTGCCCCGCCGCCGCGAGATCGATCCGGCGCCGATCCGGGTCGGGCACGCCTGACGTGGGAATCGGGGGCGGCGCGGGATCGCGGGGGGATGCGATCGCATCGGGCACGGTCGGCTCGGGCACGGCTCGGCTCCCTGACGGGTATCCACGCCACGTCCAACGCCCGGCGTCCCGCTTCGATCCAGGGCGGCGTGCCGGTGCGTCGGTCAGGCCCCGGAAGGGCTCGCGGAGGCCCCGCCAGGGTTACGGAGCCCCCCGTCAGGGCTCGGGAAAGAACGGCGGCGGGACGTTGTAGATCGGCACGTTGGCGTTGCGCGGCAGCCAGGCGTGGAAGACCGCGCCATCGGTCTCGCCGTAGGAGACCGGCTGGACCGGAGAGCCGCGGAACGGGACGAGGCCGGGGCGGTGAGGCCGGCGCAGGGGCCGCGCGGCCGGCGCCTCTGGCGCGCGAACCCAGCCGGACAGGGCTGCCTCCGGGCGTGGGGCACTGGGATCGCCCCCCGCCGCCGCGGGGGCGGCGGCGATCAGGCTCGCGGCGAGCATCGCGGTCATCAGGCCGGCGGTCGGGGCGGGTCGCAGCATGCGGGTCTTCTCCGGATCGCCCTCAGCCTAGGCCCGCGACTCCCACCACGGGCTTAACCGCGGCTCGCGATCGCCACGCCGGCGACCGCCACCACCATGCCGAGGAGCTGGAGCGGCGCCAGGGTCTCGCCGAACAGCCCGAAGGCCATCGCGGCCGAGACCGGCGGCACGAGGTAGAACAGGGCCGCCACGCCTGCCACCGCCCCGCGGCGGATCAGCCCGAGCAGGATCAGGATGCCGCCGACCGACAGGCCGAGCACCGCCCAGGCAAGGCCGAGGAGGAGCGGCGGCGACAGGTCGAACGCGCCCCGTTCGGTGAGGAGCGCGAGCGGCAGGGTGAGCAGCACGGCGCCGATGAATTGCACGGCGGCGTTGGTGCGCAGGTCGACGGCCGCGGCCGTGCGCTTCTGCCACAGGGTGCCGAGGGTGATGGCGATGGTGCCGCAGAAGCACACCCCCAGGGCCTCCGGCGGGATGCCGCCCGAGGTCCCGAGCTTGGGCGCCAGCACCAGCCCGGCGCCGAGGAGGCCGACGGCGATGCCGAGCCAGCGCTGGCCCGAGACCCGCTCGCCCAGGAGCGGCCCGGCCACCGCGGCGGTCAGCAGCGGCTGGAGGCTCGCCACCAGGGCGGCGATGCCGGCGGGCAGCCCGCGATGCACCGCCCAGAAGACCGCGTCGAGGTAGAGGCCCTGGATCAGGATCCCGGCCACCATCGCGTCGCGCCAGCCGCGCCAGCCCCGGGGCCATCGGGCACCGACCGCGAGGGCGAGGCCCGTCAGCACGATCGCCGTGAGGCCGAAGCGCACGGTGAGGAAGGTCAGTGGATCGGCATGCGGCGCCACCAGCCGCGCCACGACGAAGCCCGTGGCCCAGATCAGGACGAACAGGCCGGGCGCCAGGCGGGCGGGCCAGGAAGCATCGGACACGGTCAGGAGGCGGCTCATGATGCCTGCGCAACGAGCACGAGCACGGCCGTGACGCAACCGGTGCCGCGGGAAAAGCACGCTCCCCGTGCCCGGAAGGACGCGGGGAGCGGATTTCTCTCCGTCCGCCTTCCCACGACCGGCGCCCACGCTCTACCTGACACGGCGATTCCGCCGGAACGTCCAGCCGAAAGCCCGCGCGCCGTGATCCGTCCCCGCACCGCCTTGGAGATCGCCGCCATCGCGGCGCAGCGCTTCGTCGCCCATGACGGCTGGGCGATCGCCAGCCACATCGCGCTCTCGCTCCTGACCTCGCTGTTTCCGTTCCTGATCCTGCTGACCGCGCTCGCCAGCGTGTTCGGCACCAAGTCGCTCGCCGACGAGGCCAGCAACCTGCTGTTCGAGATCTGGCCGAGCGAGGTGGCCGGGCCGATCGCCGCGGAGGTCCACCGGGTGCTGACCGAGCAGCGCGGCGGCCTCCTCACCATCGGTGCCGTTCTGGCGCTCTATTTCTCGTCGAGCGGAGTCGAGAGCCTGCGGGTCGGGCTCAACCGGGCCTATGGGCTGCGCGAGGTGCGGCCGTGGTGGCTCACGCGCCTCGAATCGATCGGCTACGTCATCTGCGCCGCCTTCGCGATGCTTGCTTTCACCTTCCTGGTGGTGCTGGGGCCGCTGGTCTGGCGCGGGCTGCTGCTGGTCGTGCCGGGACTGGAGCCGCTCGGCCTCACGGTCGCGGTCGTCCGGGTGGGGGTGACGGTGCTGCTCGTCGCGACCGTGCTGGTGATCGCCCACAAGTTCATCGCCGCCGGCCGCCGCCCGGTCGCCCTGGTGCTACCCGGCATCGCCGTGACCCTGTGCCTGTGGGTGCTCGCCGGCCTCGGCTTCGGGATGTACCTCGACCGGTTCTCCAGCGCCTACGTGTCGACCTACGGCGGGCTCGCCACCGCAATGGTGTTCCTGGTCTTCGTCTATTGGCTCGCCGCGATGTTTCTGTTCGGAGGCGAGATCAACGGCACGGTGATCGCCGCCCGCCGCCGGCGCCTCCAGGCCCTGGCCCAGAGCCGGCGGGACACCGTGAAGCTGATGTAAGGATACCTCGAAGAAGATTTATCATGCCAAAGCCTCAAGCATGACTCCTTCACAGCAAAGCCGCAGCGTGGAGTCCGGCCGGCATCGCATCGTCCGTCGCCTGCCAGGCGCGCCTCTCTGGATGGAGGCACGGATATCCCTGTACACCGGGGAGTTGTGTCCTCAAGGTCACTGAGATAGAGCATTTTCCGAGGAAGTGGATACCGGTTCGTCGTAGAAAATGCGGCAGAATCAAAGAGCTAGAGAAGCTTCGCGATTGCAACGCCATCGTGAAGCGCTCTGGCCGGAGCGATCATGCAGGCTGGGGCCTTGGCTGTGACGGTCCGCAGCCAGCGTCATAGTCGGACAAGCACATCGTCAGATCACCAGGACGGCCACGATGATTGGGCATATGGGACGATCGTTCATCGCGCGTGCCTCGGAGACGATGCGTCGGACCTTTGTCCCTTCACGACCACCGACATTGCCGCCTGTCGAAGCGTTCGTCTCTCGCGAGCCGATCGACGAGAGCCAAGACCATCGGATCTGCGGCCCCATCGACCGACTCGGTGGCGTCGTTCAACTCCTTCGCTGTCCCGAGGATTACTTGAGCGGCGTCTCGATCCGCTTTGGGATCTATGGCCGCCCCCAGGAGATTCCGATTGTCGTCGAGCTCCTTGCCGCCGACGAGCGGCATTTCGGCTCGGCCGCATGGCCGGAGATCGCCACGGATGCCCTGGCACGCTGTACGATCGAGCCGGGCGAGTTGATCGATGGCGAGCACCATCACGTCTATTTTCAGAATGTCCCGAACTCCAAAGATCGCCTGTTCGCCCTGAGGCTCACCTCGCCGTCGACCGGTGTTCACGACTCGCCGACGGCTTTCGTCTCGCGCGGCGAGGACCGGATCGCGGGCCATGGCGGGCTCCACACTCGGGATGGCCTGTTCGTCTCCAACGGCCTGCACGCCAAGCTGATCTTCGGTTCGCCCGAGACCGTGGCGAGTTCTCCGCCGGGATTGCTGTACAGCCCGCTCACCTCCTGCAACATGAACTGCACGCATTGCATCTCGCGGCATTCGCGCAAGCGTGCGGTCCGTATGTCGTCCGCGATCAAGGACGAGATCAAGAGCCTCGTTGCGGCGGGCAAGATCACCTGGATGTTCACCGATTACAGCGGCGACATCCTGTTCGCCGACCACAAGAAACCCGGTGAACTGGATTACGTCACTGGCCTCGGCATCGCCGTCCACATCGACACGAACGGCGCCTACCTGACGGATGAGCGCATCGCCAAGATCATGGCATCCAAGGTCGATGCGGTCAGCATCTCGATCGATGCCGCAACCAACGAGACATACCAGACCATCCGGATCGGCGCCCCCCACCTGGACACCATCTTCGACGCCGCTGCGCGGCTGGTCGAGGCGCGGGCGAGGCACGGCCGGGACCGGAACATGGTCATCAGCCTCGGATTCACGCTGATGCGGTCGAACATCCACGAGTTGCCGCTTTTCGTGGAGCGAGCCGCACGAGCCGGCGTCGATTCCATCGGCTGTCGCCACCTCGAGGTCTACCACGCTCCGATGCTGGCGGAATCCCTCGTCCACGAGCCGCAGCGATTCAACGGCATCCGCCGCGAAGCGATGGCCCTGGCCGCGACGCTCGGCGTGCAGCTCAATATCGGCGAGGAGTTCCACGACCGCCCCGGCACCGGAAGTCCACAGCCCTGCCTCCTGCCATGGGAAACGGCGACGGTCCTGGCGAACGGAGACGTCATGGCCTGCTGCGTGCCGGGCGCGAAGATCGGTAACCTGACCGACGACACCCTGGAAGGGATCTGGACCGGAGAGCGCTATCGCCGCCTGCGCCGGCGGATCAATTCGAACGATCCGCCGGAGCTCTGCCGCTCCTGCCAGTTCCGGAACGCGGTAAACCGCTACGGAACGCATAACAGCCTCAACCGGGACGGCATCCCGATCGCGACCTTCGACGACGATCTCTGACCGGATCGGCGAGGGGACGCCCCCTCACCGTCCGCGACTCCCGGCTTCCCGGCCCGCCCCGGTGCCCCGGTCAGCTCCAGGCGTGGAACGGCGGGTTGATCCCGTTCAGGGCATGGTTGCCGACGATCGCCACCTTCCAGCGCACCGGGTCGTGGAGGGTATGGGTGCGGGCGTTGCGCCAGTGCCGGTCGAGATTGTGCTCGGCGAGCGTCGAGCGGGTGCCGGAGAGTTCGAACAGGGTGTTGGAGGCGGCGAGCGCGACCTCGGTGGTGAGCACCTTCGCTTCGGCCACCGCAAGCTGGGCCGCGGCCACGCTCTCGGGCGTCGGGTCGGCCACCGCCGCGTCGATGGCGAGGCCGGCCCGGTCGAGCAGGGCCTCGGCGGCGTGCTGGCGGATCGTCAGGTCGCCGATGGCGCGGATGGTGTAGGGATCGTCGGAGGCCCGCTCCTGGCCGCTATCGATCCAGGGCCGCGCCTTCTCGCGCACGAAGGCGATGGTGTCGTCGAGGGCGGCACGCCCGATCCCGGCATCGATCGCCGCCTGGATGATCTGGAAGATCGCCCCGTCGACCCGCGGCGCCGTGTAGCCGCGCCAGGCCGGCACCAGGCGGCTCTTTTCGACCCGCACGTCGTCGATCAGCACCGTGCCGCTGGCGGTGCCGCGCTGGCCGAAGCTCGACCAATCGTCGATGACGGTCAGGCCCGGCGCGTCGCGATCGGCGATGGCGTACCAGGGGCGGCCCTCGCCATCGACCGCGACGATCGGCACGAGATGGGCGAGCAGCGCCCCCGTCGCGTAGAATTTTTGGCCCCGGACGACGACGTGGTCGCCGTGATCGGTGAACCGGGTCTCGAACTCGGCAGCGCGCTTCGTGCCCTTCTCCGAGAAGGCGTTGCCGAAGCGGATGCCGGAGAGCACGGCCGCGAACAGATCCGCCTGCTGCTCCGGCTCGGACACGGTGCGGATCGCCGCGACGATCCCGAGATGGTTCTGGGCGATCTGGGCGATCGACGGATCGGCCGCCGCAATGATGGCGACGACCTGCGCCAGCGTCCGGTAGGACACCTCGGGCCCGCCATGGCTCCGGGGCACGTTGATCGACCACAGCCCGCTCTGCGAGAAGGCGTCGAGTTCCGCCAGCGGACGGGCGCCGGTGCGGTCGCGCTCCGAGGCGCCCTCCCGGAACCGGGCGGCAAGATCGTGGGCGACCCGGATCGCCTCCCCGTCGTCCCGGATGACGTGGGCGGGCTCGGCC
>NZ_LABX01000193.1 GCF_001043915.1 Methylobacterium aquaticum
GGAGCGGGCGCCGGGAGCCCGGCGCCCGCTCCCCTGCTGGATGTCGCCTGATGTCGCGCGCTGCCACCGCCGCCGAACGCGAACCCGCCTCCCCGCAGGCCGATCCCGACAATGCCGCGATCGAGGCGGTGCTGGGCCGGGTCGAGACGATGCTCGATCCCGCCATCGGCGGCGGGTTCGCGGCCTCCGAGGCGCCGCTCAACGCCGCGATCCGCGCCGTGGCGGCGGTGTTCGGCATCAAGCCCGATGCCGGCGCGGCCCGCGGCCCCGACGAGAGCCTGGAGGAGGCGGTGCCCCGCGTCGCCCGCGCCACGGGCCTCATCGCCCGCGCGGTGGTGCTCGAACCCGGCTGGCCGCGCCGGCACGCCCTGCCGCTGATCGCCGAGCGCCCGGAGGACGGGGCGCCGCTCGCCCTGATCCCGTCCGGCTCGGCCTGGCGGATCGTCGACGGGCTGAGCCCCGGCCGGCCCCGGCGCGCGCCCGCCGGGGACATGGGCTTGCGCCGCGGCTGGGTGCTGAGCCCGGCCCTGCCCGATCGGCGGATCACCGCCCGCGACCTCCTCGCCTACGGGCTGCGCACCAAGACCCGCGACCTCGCCGCCTTCGCGGCGATGACGTTCCTGTCCGGGCTGATCCTGTCGCTGCTGCCGCTCGCCAATTTCGCCGTCACCGACATCGTGATCCCGGGCCGCGATTTCGGCCTGCTCAACCATGTCGCCATGATGCTGCTCGGGCTGGTCCTCGCCACGATGGTGACGCGGCTCGCTGCCGGGGTGAGCCAGCTGCGCCTCGACGGCCGCACCGGCCTGATGCTGCGCACCGCGGCGATCGACCGGATCATCCGCTACGCCCGCATCCAGCCTCCCGGCAAGGTGCCGCCCCCCGCTGCCGCGACGCTGATCACCCATTGCGTCGAGACCTGGCACCGCAGCACCTGGAAGATCGGCCTGACCGTGGCGGGGGGCTTCCTGGTCGCCCTGCCGAGCCTCGGCCTGCTGATGCGGACGGCGCCACTGGCCGGCGCCCTCTGCCTGACCTGCATGGTCGCGGCGGTGGCCCTCGCGAGCTGGATCGCGCGCCGGCAGGTCGCCACGCTGTTCTCCGGTCCGTGCTCGCCGACGAGCTGGATCTCGCTCTCCCACGAGGCCCTGTCCCAGGTCGAGACCGTGCGGGCAATGGGCGCGGAATTGCGCTTCCTGCGCCTCTTCGCCGAGAGCTTCCTCGGCCTCAAGGAGCGCTTCCTCGCCTCCGACCGCCTCGGCAGCACCCTGCACGCCCTCGAATCGGGCCTCGAAGCCCTGCTGATCACCATTGGCGTCGCCGCGACCCTGCTGCTGCACAAGGACCTGCCGGCCCAGGACGGGGTGGTCTTCGCCACCGCCCTGATGACCGTGACCGGCGTCGCCGTCAGCCTGGTCCACGCCCTGTTGCAGGCGAGCATGCTCGGCCTCCAGAAGCGGATGATCCAGGCGCTCCTCGACGGCGTGCCGGCGCCCGAGCGGACCGGCGCCCGGCCCGAGCGCATCACCGGCACCGTCGAGATCGCCGATGCGGTGGTGCGCCGCGCCCCCGGGGCCCGGCCGATCCTGAACGGCGTGTCGCTGCGGATCGCGCCGGGGGAGCATGTCGGCATCGTCGGCGCCTCGGGCTCGGGCAAGACCACCCTGCTCAAGGTGCTGCTCGGCCTCGAAACCCTCGAATCCGGGACCGTGAAGTATGACGGTGTCGACCTGTCGCTCCTCGATGCGGCGGCGATCCGGCGCCAGATCGGCATCGTCGGCCAGTCGGGCCGGCTCCTGCCCGGCACCCTGTTCGAGAATGTCAGCGCCGGCCTGCCCCTGACCGAGGACGAGGCGTGGGACGCCCTGCGCGCCGCCGCCCTGGAGGAGGATGTCCGCGCCCTGCCGCTCGGCCTCTCGACGCCGATCGGCGATGCCGAGCCGGTCCTGTCCGGCGGCCAGATCCAGCGGGTGCTGGTGGCCCGCGCCATCGCCCACCGGCCCCGCCTCGTGGTGCTGGACGAGGCGACGAGCGCGCTGGATCCCGCCGCCGAGGCCCATGTGGCGGCCTCGATCGACCGCCTCGCGGCGGCGGTCGTCACCGTCGCGCACCGCCTCGACACGGTGCGGGCCTGCGACCGGATCTACGTGCTGCACGACGGCCGGGTGGCGGCCTGCGGCACCTTCGCGGAACTGGCCGAAGCGGACGGCGTGCTGAGCGACTTCCTGGCCGCCGAAGGCCGGGCGGGGCGAGCGGGCAACCCCGTCCGCGACCATCTCCGGCGGCTCCAGCGTGACCTGATCGAGGGGTGACGGATTCTGGCGGACAGGACGCGGCCGGACATCCCAGGCCGCAACCCAGATGATCCGTTGCGACTCCGACTTCTTGCACAAGTCGCGGACAGGTTCACCATCACCACCGACCTTTGGAGGCCCGGGTACTCCCCAAGAGTGATGGTCGAGCGAGAGAGGCGCCGCCGAACGGATCCGTTCGGCGGCGCTGTTGCATTGGATGTCGATTTCAGCCCTGGCTGGACCGCGCGGTCAGCGGCAAGATTTCATCAATCTCGATCTTTTCTTTAAGCGCTCGGTAACTGGTTGCCTTAGGGTATGAATAATCTCCGTGCCGTAATGTCTCCTCATCAGGAACGCAGGGGGCGGGGACAAGGACATGGCTCGGAATCAGGCGCGGAAGCTGGCTCAGTTCGACGATGCGATCAACGGCGACGTGCTGAGGCGCGTGGCCGGCGGCGCGGCACAGGCCAAGGCCGAACAGGGCAGCGGCTCGGTCATGGCCATGGCGGCGGTGGCCGACAGTGCCGAAGGCTCGGCCCAGGTCTCGGTCGGCGGCCAGGCCATCAAGGTCAGCGGCGGCGCCTCCGGCGGGGCCTCGGCCGAGGCCGGGGCCGGTGTCACGTCTGGCGGCGGCCAGTACGGCGTCAATGCCGGCTACTCCGCGAGCGCCGGCGGCGAGGTCCATGGTTCGGCCGGCCCGGCCAGCGGATCGGTCGGCGGATCGGTCACCGTGACGGCGGGGGGCAGCGCCGAGGTCCATCACACCGCGAACGACACCGGCGCCTCGGCGAGCGTCGGCGCCAGCATGGAGGCCACCGCCACCGCCTCCGGCTCCTTGAGCGCGGGTGGTGCCTCCTACACGGTCGGCGCCGAGGTGACCGTGAAGGCCGGAACGACCGCCTCCGGCAGCGTCGAGATCCAGCACGGCAACGGCGCCTACGGCGCCGCGGCGGGCGGCGACGCCTATACGGGCTACGGGATCGACGCCAGCGTCAGCGAGGGCGCAAGCATCAAGAACGTCGGCTCGGCCCAGGCCGGCGTGGGCGGCACGGTGGGCGAGATCGCCGGAGCGGGCGGCGCCGCCAATGCGGGCTACGACCACGGCCAGATCTCGGTCGGCGTGAGCGGCGACGTGGCGGCGCTGGTCGGCGTCAAGTTCGACGTGGGCGGCAGCGTCGACCTCAACCCGGAGATCAAGCTCGGCGGGCAGGCGGTGAAGGCGGCGGCTCCGGGCGTGACGGATGCGACCGTGAAGGTCGCGGATGCCGGCACGAAGGTCGCCGGGGAGGTCAACACCACGGCCGACAAGGCCGCTGCTGACACCAAGGCCGCTGCCGACAAGGCCGCCGCTGACACCAAAGCCGCCGCCGACAAGGCCGCCGCCGAGGCGAAGGTCGCCGCCGACAAGGCCGCTGCCGACGCGAAGGCCGCTGCCGACAAGGCCGCCGCCGAGGCGAAGGCCGCCGCCGACAAGGCCGCCGCCGACGCGAAGGCCGCCGCCGACAAGGCTGCCTCCGCCGCGAAAGCCGCCGCCGACAAGGCCGCCTCCGAGGCGAACAAGGCCGTGAAGTCGGTGAAGAAGGCGTTCAAGAAGTGGTAGGGCACTGAGACCAGACCGGCCCGGAGCGGGCCGGCTCAACCGTCCGCATCGCCTTCCGGACGAGCCACCCGGCCCGGCCCGAGGACGAGGCCGGGATCGAGCGCACGGCGTAGCCGCTCCACCACCGCCCCCCAATCGCCGCGCGTGTGCCCGTGGGCGGCGATGCCAGGATGGGCGAGCCGGTAGCCGTGGAACCCCTCCGCGGCAAAGGCCGCCGCGAGGGCATCGCGGCCCCGCATTGCCCGCTCGTCCGCCCCCGGCTCGTCCCGGTCCCAGGCCAGGGAGACGTAGCCGAACAGGGCCCGGACACTCACCGCCTCGGCCCCGCTCATCACGAAGGTGCCGAATCGGTCCGCGACCTCTCCCGTGATGGCCGCCAGGCGTTGAAGGGCCCCGCCCTCGAAGGGCAGGACCGGGCAGAGCCAAACGAAGCCACACCGGTCCCGGTCGGGATCGAGGGCGCCGGCGGGGAGCGAGGGCTTGGCCCAGTAGCAGCTCGTCAGGTTCGCCCCGTCGCTGTGGCCGTACAGGCCCGAGTGATGGCGCGGCGTCGCCGCGTCGGGATCGTCGAGGCCGACCGAATCCGAGACCGGCAGCAGGGCCTGGATCGCGATCGCCCGCTTGGCGTCGGAGAGCATCTCGTGCGCCGCCCGCACCGTGAGCGTCGCCGCCCAGGCGCCGAGGGCCTGGGGGCTCGTAGCCTCCGGCGGGGCCTCCCGGGCGATCGTCACCGAGGCGACCTGCTTGGCGCCGTCCCACAGGAAGGCGTCGTGGCTGTCGATCACCTGGTCCCGCACCAGCCCGCGCAGAACCTCCACGAAGGCGGGCAGCCGCTCGGGCGGGCCGATCTCGCAGGTGATGTAGCCGGCATGCGGGGTGTTCGGCGCCAGCCCGAGCCGCCCCGACAGCACGCAGCCGAACGAGGACTGGCTGAACAGCCCCTCGATCAACGGGCCGGCCGGCCGGCCATGGATCGCCGCGACGCGGTCGGCCTCGAAGCGGCCGAAGCCGGTGCGCAGGCGCTCGCCGGTGGTCAGCGCCACGTCGAGGTCCCAGAGCTGCCCGAACCGGTCGCCGAACAGGCCCGTCCCCTCCCCCCGGTCGAGGGCATTGGCCAGCACGCTGGCATCCGGCGGTCCGCCGAAGGCCGGAACGTGCCAGCCGGCCTCCCGCGCCCGGAGGGCGGCGTGGAGCTGCCGAAAGGTGACCCCCGGCTCGACGCGGACCGAGCCATGCAGGAGATCGATGTCGAGGATGCGGTCGAGGCGCGACAGGTCGAGCATCACCGCATCGCTGACCGGCGCGCGCGAGCCGAGCCCCCAGGCCCGTCCCCGGCTCACCGGATGCAGCGGGCAGCCGAACGCGCCCGCCAGGCTGAGGCAGGCCAATGCCTCCTCGGCGCTGCCCGGGCGCAGGACCGCCAGGGCCCGCCCCGGCCACGGGAAGGTCAGCCGACGCCAGTCGGCGGATTGCGCCGCCGACCTGACATGGTCGCGCCCGATGACCCCCATGCAGGCGTCCAGGAAGTCGCGCGCGCGCGCATCGTCGGGCGCAGCGCCGTGGTGTTCGGTCATGACTGTCGAGGCTCGGACGTCCAGGCGGGGCAAGGCTCACGCGCGGCGGACGGTAACCGCGACGGTCCGGGCCGGCGAGTGAAAATCGCCGTGTCGCGCCCTTCGATCGTTGGCGGTCCGGCATGGGGCGCCCGTGGCGCGCCCGCGCGGGCTCGTGAGACGGTGTCGGCACCATCCGGCCTTTTCACCGGTTGTCGATCCCGGACTTCGATGGTGTGGGTGATTCCCGCGCCGCCCGGGTGGACGACGCCATGGCAGAGCTGTCGTACCAACGGTCGTTTCGACGACCGTTGGTCTCAGGCCGTGCCGCGTGAGCCGGCGCGCGAAGGCGCCGAGCGAGGTCTTGCTCCCACGCCGGGGAGACGCCCCCTCACCTCGGCCAGGGTCGGGTCGGGCGTCGGCGCGACCTGGTCGAGACGAATCGAGGCGTGGTCTTCGAGGTTGGCCGAGCGACGGTCTCCGCCCATCGGGTCTGCGGCGTGGCTAAGCAGACCTGCGTTGGCAGGCCAACGCTTCGTCCGCTTAGATTCTTGTTTTGACGCGGATTTTCGTCGCAAAACCGGCAACCACTTTTGCGAAGTCTGCTTAGAAGACGTCCCAGCCGAGGACTGCGTCGAGCGCGGGGCTCCAGATTCCATCGGAGCGCCGCTTGGGCGGGAGGGTGCGCTGGAAACCGTGCAGCGCCTCCGCGGTCATCGCGCCGAGCGTCCCATCGGGGGATGGAAGTCCGAGCCGAGCCTGGAGCCGGCGAACCGCCTCGCCGCTCGAGCCGAAGCGGAGCCGGCGCAGCTTGTCCCGCGCGGCCGGCTCCGCCAACCGGCCGGTTCGGCGCAGCTCGGACGCGATCGCCGCCTCGGCGCCGGTCAGCAGCATGTATTGGAAGCGCTGGCCTGGGGTCCCGCCGGCGCCCGACTGGCCTGCGGCCGTCCGGAAGGCCGCCCACGGACCCTTGTGGTTGCCGCCGGAATCTGTGCTGCCCACCACGACCTGGCAGCCGAGGGAGGAGAAGTCCGTCTGCGTGGTAAAGAAGGTCGGATGGATGTTGTCGCCCGGGGCCGTCCGGTCGACCATGTCCGTGAGCTGGTATTGCAGGTCGTCGCTGCTGCGTCGGACCACGACGACCCGCTTTCTGGAGGCGGTCTCCCGAAGCAGGAAGCAGCCGGGTCGGGCGTTCAGCGTGCCGTCCCTGCGCAGGGTCGCATGGGCGCCGACGACGTAGCCGTAAAGGCCGGTCGCAAGCAGGTTCCCAGCCTTGCGACTCGTCTTCCAGAGTCGAACGGCCCGACGGTCCGGAACGGTGGAACCCGGGAAGACGGCGACGGTGCCGGCGGCCCGGTCCCAGGCGCCAAGGACGCAGCGCGGGGTGTGGTGATCGGGCCTCTGGTCCCGCAGGACCGGCCGGCCACCGGCTGCGGCATGGTCCTTTACGAGACCGCAGCCCCTGAGCCCGAACAGGACCGGCCGGGCCTTGGCGGGATCGAGGGGAAATGCGTTGAGTTCGGCAAGCAGTTCGAGGTCCGCCGCCTCCAATGTGAAGGTCGCCCCCTCGGCGCGTTCGTCGAGATGGGCATAATCGGGCGAGAGAGCGTCCGGTGCCCAGCGCGGCCGGTCTTCCGCCACGGCCCGCTCCAGGCTGGCCTCCGTGGACGCCGCATCGTCGGCGGCATCGTCCTCGGTGACGTCGACGAAGACGTCCTCGTCGCCAGCCCCCTCCCAGGTCTCTGCGCCGGCCGGGACAGCCCGTCGGACGGCCGGCGCGGCCGTGCCGCCCGGCTCCCGCCCCATGTCTTCGAAACCGGGCGCCATCCCGACGACCTGCGGCGAGACGAGCTCCTCGACACCGCCCTGTGGCAGGCCGGCCTTGAACAGGGCGGCCTCGTTCGCGCGGCGGCGGTCCATCTCCGCCTGAATCGCCGTCCCCTTCCAGATCCGCCGCATCGCCAGGATCAGGCCGGGGATGCGCTCGAAGCGGCGAGCCGTCATGGCCTCGCGAATGCGGTTCATTTCGGTGTAACGGTCCCCGGCCTTGGCGTAGCTCGCGCCGCGGTTGAAGGTCAGAGAGACCAGGGCGCCGAAGGAATCGCCGCCGAGCAGGTCGCAATTGTCGAGCCGGCGGTCGGTGAGGCCGGCGAATTTCGGCAGGGTCGCCGCGCGAAACACCGCCTCCGACACCGCCCAGCCGACCACGACATGCTGAACGGCAGCGAGGAGCGCCTGCATGGCGGCCGGGCTCGCATTGCCGCCGTGGCGGCCGATCGTGACGGCAAGCGCCGCCCGGTCGGCGGCGGGCAAAGCCGCCCAGTCACGGTCGAACTCGGCCTTCCCGACATAGCCGAGGTCGTAGCCGAACCCGATGGTGATGCCGGATTGCCCTTTGGGCCAGACCGGCCGGCTCTTGTACTTCTTCTCGTAGTAGGCCCGACCGCCCGTCTCGTGCTGCACGATCAGGTCGTAGGCCGGCTGCGAGACGTGGTCCGCGGCGCCGCTGCCCAGGCTCTCGAGGAAAGCCGCGACCTCCGGGTCGTCCGCGAGGCTCTCCTCGGCCTCCCGGTCCGCGAGGGCCGCGGCGAGGCCACCATCGTCATCGGACGCTGGCTCGTCCTCCCGCGCGACCTCGACGGTCTCCTCCACGGCGGCGGGCGGCTCCGCCGCGCCGATCAGCAGCAGGTCGGAGGCGCGGGTCGGGAGCATGAGCGCGGGAACGACGCCGTCCATCGACTCCTGCATGCCCCTGCGTTGCCGGTAGGTGTCGGCGGCGGCATAAACGCCGAGATCGAGGCCGGAGAGTTCCGCGATCTCGTCGACGGGCACGAGCCAGGCCGTCCCCGCCTTGCCGTCGAAGGGCACCTGCGCGGATTCGAGGTCGGCCGGCATCACTCCGGCGGGCTGCGTCTGGCGCCAGGCCACCGTCGACAGCCGCCCGCCCGGCCCCTTCCAGGCGACCAGCTTCCAGTATTCTGCCGGGATCGGGAACACGCCGTGGAGGAGCGGATCGTCCTCGCGGAAGACCGGCCCGGTGAGCACCACCGCACGGATCTTCAGCGTGGTCTTCAGGTCGTCGAGAACGATGTCTTCCAGCACGTTCCAGGGGCCGGTATTCAGGGTCTCGGCCTGCGGCGAGGCATTGGTGATGAAGAACGTCTCGAGTTCCGAGCGCTCGGCCGCGCCGGGATCGTCGTCGTCGTGCCAGTTCGGGTCCTGGCGCCGCACCATGTGCCCGAAGGCGAAGTGGTTCTTCCGCGGGTCGAATTGGGGGTCGGGCTTGTCGAAGAAGCGCCTCTCGGGCTGCTGCTCGGGCGCGAGCCGCGGATCGCGGGACCAGACGTCGGGCCTGCGGCGTTTGACGTGGACCCATCGGGCCCCATCGATGTCCACGATCGTCAGGCGGGGCTGCCGGCGCGCCGGATCCATCAGGATGGAGAAGTGGGTGTAGTTCAGCCAGACCTCCCCGGCCCCGGCCTCGGGAAGAGGCAGGGCGACGTCGGCGTCCAGGAAGTCCGGCGCGTGCCCCTTGCGGCGCCGGAGTTCGTCGATCGTGAAGGGAGCGTCCTTCCTGACCGTCGCGCCCTCGAGCGCGCCCTCGAAAACGTCTTCGCCCATCGCTGCCTCCCCGTCGGTGCCACGCTACGCCGCCGTGCCGATGCCCTTCACGAGCCGCCAGTTCGCCTTGTCCCACCGCGCGAAGGCCGGCCCGACATCCATGCCATCGGGATGGGTGCGCAGCACGCCGTCGAGCCCGGCGATCAGGCGTCCGAGCGCGCCGCAGCGGTCGGCATACTCGACCGCCTTGGCGATCGTTTCGCGCCGCCGACGGCGAAGGCCCATCGCCAGATCGGGATCCTCCAGGTCGCCAGGCCGCCACGCGACGGCACCGGCAAGAGCCGGACCGAGCGCCTCGTCCAGTGCTTGGCCGTCGCAGGCGAGCAGGATCGATCGCAGGGCGATGCTCAACTCGGGATTCTCGCCGCGCAGGATCGCGACGCCCTTGCGCGCGGCGAGGCGGTTGGGATCGAGCACGAGCGAGGGGCCGAGCAGCTTCGCAAAAGCCGCCGACCAGTGATCAGGATCGCCGAGGTGTCGGTCCGGCCCGCGAGCGAGCCTTTCCGGACATCCGGGCCCGGCATTCCGGACGAGGAGGGCCGAGGGCCATCGGGATTGAGCCGGGCTTGCGCCAGCGCCGCGACGTCTTCGACGAATGTGTCGAACCGGACCTGCGGGACGCCGACCCGCCTCGGCGTAGCCGCCGGCCAGGACGGCGCTGACGGACTGGAACGCATTGTTCTTGTCGCGGTGCAGCTTGGCGTCGCCTCGACGGGCCGGGATGCGGTCCAAGAAGGCTCGGTCCGCCAAGGCTCGGTCCGCCAAGGCTCGGTCCGCCAAGGCTCGGTCCGCCAAGGCTCGGCGGGCCATATAGCGCGCGACGGCCCTGTCGAATCCGGGAGCCACGAGATCCTTCTTGATCAACTCGAGAGCGAAGCGGCGCAGCCGATTAAACCGCTCGGCGACGGCCATGGCCTCGAAGAGGAAGCCGATCTGATCGTTCGCGCCTGTGTCGGCGCGCAGGTGGATGGGGTGATGCGCGCGCAGCTCGTCCCATACGGCAATCAACACGGGCCATGGGCCGGTCACGCGCCCCGCGAGGGTCTCCAGCCTGCGGTCGCGCTGCCCCTCGGCGGCGTCCGGCCGATCCTCGCCTAAGCAGGCTTGCGTGGACAGGCCACCACTTCGCCCGCTTAGATTCTTGTTTTGTCGCAGATTTTTATCGCCGAACCGGTGACCACTTCGGCGAAATCTGCCTAGGGCCGGATGGGTGCCGGCGGTCAATGCCGGGCTGACGGTCATCCCGGGCTCCGGGCGCGGCCGGCCAGGATCTCGTCGACCTGAGGGCCGATGGTCAGGAAGGAATGGGCCCAGTTGCGCCGCTCGTGATAGCCCGCGAAATGCAGGCCGAGCGTCGTGCGCCCGTCGGAGTCGAGATTGACCACGGCGGAGCCGGAATTGCCGCCCAGGGTGCTGCAATCGTGCGTGAGGATCCAACGGCGGGGATCGCTGCCTGCCGGCAGACCGCCGGGTCCCTCCATGATCTCGCCGGGCGCCAGGCGCTTGAACCCCTTCACCCCGGCGAACAGTTTCGAGAACAGATCGGGCGTCGTCGACTGCGCGTTGCCCGGGAAACCGACGAGGTGAACGCTCTGGCCCTGCGACGACAGGGCGGCCAGGGGAACCCCCGCCCGCGGCGTCGACCCGAGCGGCTCCGGCATCCTCTGCCCCGGCACCGGGCCGAGCTGGAGCAGGGCCATGTCGAGGGTGTCGAAGTTCAGCCCGTCGGCATTGCGGTAGCGGAGAGCGCCGGCCGCGCCCTCGAACAGCACCCGGGCGACCGGGAAGCGCCGGTCGGTCCGCGCCGGGCCGACCTCCTGATGGAAATCGACCGCAATCCCGTCCTTGAGCACCGGCACGCCGCGCTCGTCCCGGACGACCAGGCCGTCGCGCTTGCGCGAGACGGCGTGGAGGACGTGCCGGTTGGTCATCACCACGTCCTGACCGACCATGAAGCCGGTGCCCTGGTAGCCGAGAGGGCGGGCGCTGGGGTCGTCGACCCGCCCGACCGCGGCGCAGACCGCCTGGATCCCCTCCTTCTGGACCGAGAGACGCGGCCCGAAATCCCCGACCGACGGCTGGTTCAGGTCGATGAAGCCGTCGATCACGAACAGGACGGGCCGCGATCCGTCCGTCTTGATGACCGCCTCGAAGCCGGACACCTGACCGGGGCTGAGGATAGCGGCGTCGCCGTCATTCTCGACCCGCGCCAGAGCCGAATCGGCCTGCTTGATCAGGCGCTCGGCGGCGTCGCGATCGACCGGCCGCTTCGTGATCTGCTCCGCATAGTCCAGTTCAGCCCGCAATCTCTCGATGGACTCACGGCGTGACACCAAGTCCCCGAGTGCCGCCCCCGCTGTGTTTAGGGCCGCTTTCGTCGATTCATGACCGGGCTTCGATTTTGCACCTGACATGACACGGGTGTATGTGTGCGCTTGCACCATCACAAAATCCCCGCATGACGACCAGGATCACAACCATATCGAGGGATATTCCACAGAATGATTGTGACGATCTACGACTTTTTGATTGAATTCCGCTGGTATGAATGAAAAAAGCCGATACGTCAAGCGATTCGGATCGCCTCGACATCCATCCATCATGCCCGGCAATCCAAATCCCACTGGCCATGACTTCGGTCGTGCTATAGACTGCGCTCATGCCCGACATGCGATGCTTGGCTATTGGGGTCTCCGACGCACCGCCGCTGGAATTCCTGCGCGGGGCGGCGAACGGCGCCCGGGCGTTCGGGACGTGGGCGCAGTCCCTCGGCACCCGCACGGAGGTGCTGACCGACGAGGAAAAGCCGGTCGGATGCACCGAACTGCGCGCGGCGTTCGAGCGATTGCTGTCGGGGCGCCAGGGCGTCGACTGGCTTCTCGTCTATTTCGGCGGCCACGGGCTCTCGCGCGGCGCGGGCGAGGACCTCTGGCTGCCCTCGGCCTGGCATGCGGACCAGCGCGCCATCTCGATCAACGCGCTGCGCCGCCGCCTGAGCCGCTACGCGGTCCGCCGCCTCACCATCGTCGGCGATGCCTGCCGGTCCCTCCCGGCCGATGCCGACAGCGCCGACCTCGTCGCCGACGCGGTGCTGGGACGCGGCCCGTTCGATCCGACCGAGCCGCGCCTCGACCTGCTGCAAGCCTCCTCGCCGTACCACGCCTCGTACATGGTGCTCGGCGCGCGTCCCGAGGACGACCGCTGCATCTTCAGCGGGGTGCTGGAGGAGGCGCTGTCGGGCGCCCGCGAGGAGGCTTTCGACGCCCGGCGGGGCTGCATCACCAGCGTCAGCCTTGCCGGGTTCCTCGAGCGCGAGGTGCCGCTGCGGGCGGTGCAGTATCTGGTCAAGCTCGAGCCGCACGTCGTCAGCGGTTTCCGCGAGCCGGACGACGTCTATCTCGCGGCGCGACCGGTGCCGCCGCCGTCCCTGCGACCCTGGCCGACCGCGGCCGCGGTCGGCGCGATGGGAAGCGAGCGCGCCGCGCGGGGCGCCGAACGCGGCTGGTCGACGAGGGACGCCACCGGCCGCCATGACAGGGCGGCCAGCCGGGATGTGGCGGACCTCCTCCGCGGCCTTGAAGGGATGGACGAGGCGATCTCCGGCGGGCGGCCGCCCCGGGATCGCGGGCCCGGGCCGATCCGGGACGGCATTGGCGGCGCGGACCGGACCGCCCGCTCCCGCAGCGCTGCGCGCATCAGGTCGTTCAGGATGGCCTACCGGCACGAATCCGCGCGTCCGACCGGCTTCGAGACCGGCAGCGGCTTCTCCCTCGACGGCGCGGCGGCGCAGGGGGCGGTGCTCGGGCGGCATGGATCCGCGGCGGACCAGGGCGGGCGGCGCTGGTGGCGCGCCGAACCCGGGGACGCTGGCATGGACGGGAATCCCTGGTGGCGCCTGGGGCGCCTGATGGCGCCGCTGCCGCTGCTGATCGAACTCGACGACGGGACCTGGTGCGGTGCGGCGGCCCTCCCCGGCTTCATCGGCGCCTTCACGGTCGCCGACGGTGGCGTCGCGAGCCTGATCTATCGTCCGGTGCATCGGCCCGACGCCGCGCGCGAGACCGAGACGGCGGTGGCATGGCTGCGCGCCGGCGCGCTGACCGCCCCGGCCGCCTACGGTCTCGCGGCGCGGCTGCGCGACGACAAGGAGAGCGATCCCGTGCGGAGCGTGCTGGCTGCCTACCTGTATGACACGCAGGGCGACGCCGAGAGCGTGCACCGCACGGCCTGGTCCATGGCCCGCCACGGTCTCCCGATCCCGTTCGACATCGCCGTCCTCGGTCGGATGCCGGCGGCCCGGGATGCGGACGGCTTGCTGTCCGTGACGATCCCCGCCACCCGCTCACGGGCCCCCCGCTCCGCAGCGGAGCGCATCCGACCCTGGACGCATGGCGAGACCGGCGAGATGTCGGCGCCGGTGGCGGGCGCGTTCCCCTGGCTGCGGCAGGGCTGGACCCTGCTGGAGGACGAAGCCCCCTCACCGCTCGTTCCGGACGCCCTCGTCCGCGTGGCGGAGCACGTCCGGCCGTTTCCGTTCACCACCCTGTCGGCCGAAGGCGGCAGGCAGCTCAGGGCGATCGTCGGGAGACTGTGACATGCGGCTGATTCTCGTCCATGGCATCAACCAGCAGGGCGCCGGCGAGGCGGTGCTCAAGGATGCGTGGCTCGGCCATCTCGCCGCCGGGCTCGGACGGCCGCTCGGGCAGGCCGAGGTGCTCGTCCCGTTCTACGGCGACCGGCTCGCCGCTCTCAGCGACGGCCATGCGGGCGGGGCCGTTGCGCAGGGCCCCGGCGGCCAGACGGATACCGGCGAGGCCGGCTTCCTCGCCGCGGCCCTGACCGAGCAGGCGCAGGCCGCCGGCGCCACCGCGGCCATGATCGCCGCGGAGGAACGGCGGGTGCCCGGCGAGGCCGTCGAGGAAGGCTTTCCCATGAACCGGCGCATCAACGCCCTCGTGCGCGTGCTGGAGAGGGCTTCGCCGCTCCACGGCTCGGTGGTCATGCGGCTCCTGCCCCAGGCTTATGCCTATTTGAAGCGGCCGGCCGCCGGCGCGGCCGTCGACGCGATCGTCCGCCCGATCCTCGATGCCGGCCCCGCTATCGTCGTCGGCCACTCCCTGGGCACCGTCGTGACCTTCAAGCTCCTGCGGCAGCTCGCTCTCGAGAACCGGGCGCTCGACGTTCCCCTCTACGTCACGCTCGGCTCGCCGCTGCCGCTGATGGCGGTGCAGGCGGCGCTCGGCCCGGCCTTCGCGGTGCCGCGCGGCGTCGGCCGCTGGCTGAACGCCGTCGACCCGGACGACTTCATCGCACTCGGCCGTGGGCTCGACGGCCTCAATTTCGCGGAAGGAATCGACAACATCCTCGACATTGAGAACGTCCCGGGCGACGCACACGCGATCGAAGGGTATCTGCGCGACCCGCGGGTTGCGGCCGCCATCGCCCAGGCTTGCGGGATCTGACGCCGAAGGAGTCATGCCGAGGCTGCTGCTGCTGCGCGAGGCTCGCTCCCGGCTCCACGCCGCCTACTGACTGATCCAGATCTCCAGGATGTGGGTCTTGATGCCGGGATGGCGCTTGACCGCGGTGACCTGGGCGAGCCCCTCTGCGCGCAGATCCGCGGCGAGCAGCCGGGCCGCATCCGCGTCGGCCGGATCGCCGTAGCGGATCTCGTTGCGCCGCGCCGCCGCCGAAGTCCGCTCCTCGCCGGGCACCGCCCAGCCGAGCGACCTGAGACCTTGGCCGACGGCGACGGCCGCCTCGCGGGTCATCCCGGCGAACTGGAGGTAGACGGTGATGCCCTGCGCGGCCCGCCAATCCAGCCGCGCCTTCAGCGTATCGAGAAACTCCCTCATGTCGGGTCCGAGGTCGAGCGTTCCCGCCTGCACCCGCGCCTCCAGGGCGGCGACGGCGTGCCTTGCCTGCGCCTTGAGGTCCAGCCAGTCGGGCCGGTTCCACAGGGCGGCCGGAATCTCCGAGAGGGCGAACAGCAGGTTGTAGCGCCCGTTCCGCGCCAGGCGCGGCATCACGTCGTCGCCGGCCATCGAGACGAGAGACGCCGCCACGACGCGCTGGTCGGGGGCCGGCAGCGCGCCGTCGCGAAGGGCAGAGACCAGTTCCTGCGTCACGGCGGTGCGCTGGCCCTTCGTCGTCGCGTCGATTTGGCCGATCTTCGCCACGAGGCGGTCGCCCGCATCGGTCGCCGGGGCAGCCCGCGGCGTGTCCTTCGGGCCGGCAGCCCGGATCTCGTCGCCGAAATCCAGCCCCGTCGCCGCCTCCAGCCGCGCGACCGGGGCGCGATAACGGTCCGGGTCGAACGCGCCTCCCTGGACCGGTGCATCGCTGCCATCGACAAATTGCGGCAGCAGGAACGCATCGACCACGAGGGTGCCGTCGAGATCCCGACCCGCGACGACCTTCCAGTAGGCACGGGGCACCGCGACGCCGTCCACGCGCGGGTCGTCGCCGCGCAGCACGGGGCCGCCGAACACCGTGACCCGCGTGGAATCCGGCGCGAACCGGGTCAGGAGCCAGCCGGTCAGTCCGGACCATGGGCCGTTGCGGAACGGCGCGAGCTGCACCGCCGCGTTCGGCAGCGCCTCCACCATGCCGGTCACGTGGCTGGCGGCCATGTCGGCTTGGCCTTCCGCCACCGGTCCCCAGGCGATCTCCGCACCGGAGACGAGGCGTCCGATGGCCACGCGCCCGGCCCCGTCGAACCAGGCGGGGTCCGGCTGCTGCGCGGCGGGCACGCGCGGGTCGGTCACGAGCGCCCTCGCGCCCGCATCGGGCAGGACCCGCAGGCCCTGCCGGTCGATGTTGACCGCCGCAATCCTCCCGACGCGGCGGGCCGCGTCGAGCACGACGGTGAAGTTCGCGTAGGGGAGCACCGGCCCCGAAGCGGCTGCGGCGGGAATCGGGACGGTGGTGCCCAGGAAATCGGCACGATAGCCGGACAGGAGCCGGCTCTCGGAGTGAGGAAGCCCGGCGCTCGACGGCTTGGGCCCGGCCTCGACGAGGGGGACGAGCGACGGCGGCACGGCCGCGGCGTCGAGCCGGCCGGCCGCCCTCTCGCGGCGGATCAGGGCGATGGCCGCGTCGAGCTGAACTTGGCGACTCTCGAGCTGACGCAGGCGATCGAGGGCGCTGGCCCTGGCGCTCTCGGCGGCCTGGCGGGCCGCCGCCTCCGCGGCGGCATTCGTTTCTGCCAGGCTCCCTCGGCGTTCCGCGAGGCTCTTCTGAGCCTCCAGGTCCGTCAAGGCACGGTCGCGCTGCTCCAGCGCCACGTCCTTCGCCCGGTTCTGGACGATCAGGACCACCACCGCGCCGACCAGAGCCGCCCCGGCGGTTCCGACGAGCCAGCGCCGGAGACGGTCGCGCCGCTCGACGGCGCGGCGGCTCGCGCGCACCAGGGCCCCGATGTCCGGGTCGTCGGCGAAGCGCTCGGCGTCGGCGAGGGCCCGTCCGTTGAGGAGGTAGCCCTCGGCTCCCGTCCCGCGCCACTGCCGGGCCACGGCCGCGAGACGGATGCGCTCGCGGGCGGCGGAGGTCGGGGTGGCCGCAGCGTCGTCGGCGGCGGCGGAGGGATTCGCCCTCGCGTCTTGCAGAATGCCGCCGGCCACGCCCAGGACCGTGCCGAGCCATCCTGGCACGCTGCTGACCGCGAGCGCGCCGTTCACCAGCGGCGGCAGGGGCCAGCGCACCGCTTCGCGAGACGCCCGGGCGGCCGAGGGGGCATCCTGGGATGCGGCCCCGGCGGGCGGCTCGGGCGGAGGCGCGATCGCCGCGGGCGTTTCCGACTCGTCGAACGGGGCGAGCGGTTCGGAGACCCAGGCCCGCATATCGACGCCGCCCCGGCCGATCAGCTCGGCCACCCAGAAGTCGAGGATTCCCTGGGCGCGCGCCCGCTCGTCCGGATCCGCAAGCCGCGCCCCGGTGCCGCGCACCGCGGACACGAAGGCGTCCACGGCCGCGTCGTCCATCGCCCGGCACTGGCCGAGGCGCTCCCGGTGCGCGCGAGCGAGGTCCTCGTAGCGTGCGAAGCCGGCGGTCGGAGCCGCGGGGGAGAGCGTGCCGGAGGAGGCGACGACCGAGGGAAGCGCCTCGGCCACCGTTAGGACGTCTCCTGTTGAGCCGCTGGCCCGCGGGGGTACGGGAGCACTGCTCATCCGACCGTCTCCTCGGAAGGGGCGGTCTCCGCGAAGAGATCCTGCATCGGCGCTCCCATCTTCACGATCTCGGCGCAGTCCATCTTGAGCTGGTGGTCGACGAGGTAGAACTGCACGCGGACCTTGCCCATCAGCTCCCGGAAGAGACGGCGCAGATCGGCGGTCGTGCTCGGAGCGCCGGCGGCGACGCCGTCGAGACGGGCGAGTTCGTCGTCGATGCGGTCGCTCAGCGCGCGGAGCGAGACCGCCCAGCGTGCGCCGGAGGAACCGTCGGAAAGCAGCCGGATCGGGGCTTTCGCGGCGGGCCAGGAGACGGCAAACGCCTCGGCGAGCTCTGGGTCGGAGAGCAAGAGGCCGCGCTCGAGGAGTTGAAGTCCGTCATCCGCCGCCTGCCAGAGATTGTGCTCGTTGACGCTGGCACGGATGCGGGCGCGCAAGGTGGCGAGCGAGGTGGAGGCTGCCACCAGCGCCGCCGGCCGTGAGGCGCCGTTCTCCGCCCCCGATCCGGCCTCGAACGCGCTGACGAGCGCATCGAGGGGGAGTTCTGCCACGACGGAGAGGATGAGCCCGTTGAGCCGCGACGGCTCCCGCTCGAACACCGTCTTGATGAGCGCGCGTGCGGTCCAGGCGTCGGCGGCGGCCCTGGGATCCGAATCCCGGGCGTCGATCGCCCGCTCCAGGCGTTGCGCCGCCTCATTGAGCTTCTCCGCCCAACGCAGTTCGGTCGCGCCGGCGGCGTGACCGGGTGGAAACTTGCGCACCTCTTCGAGAGCGTCGAGGACCGAGGTCTGGAGCGCCATCTGGATGTCGCGTAGCTGCTCCCAGTCTGCCTCACCCATCTGTCGCGGCGAAGGCGTCGCTTGGAGCCCCGACAGGTAGCGCACCTGGATCTGGTGCAGGATGTCGTGGAGGGTCTTGTAGATCGAGAGGTGCGCGACGCCGTCGGCACAGCCCTCCAGCGCCTCGCGGACCGCCTCCACAACCTGCCGAACCCTCGGATCGCGGAGCGTGCGTCGCGTCGTCCTGAGATCGGAGACCACACGGTCGACGACGTCCTTCGTCTGCGTGGGCGCAGAGACCAGGGTCGGATCGAGCCGCCCCACCAGGTTGCGCAGGACGTCGTTGCGGGGTCGCTCGTCGAGCACCAGGCGAAGGAACTCCCGCGTGCTGCCGCGCCGCTCCTCCTCCTCCAGGACGGCCCGCGCCACCGCGACCGGCGGATCGTCGGGACCCACGCCGGTCGGCATGACCCGCCGCCCTTCGCCCTTCGCGAGGATCAGCGTGAGTTGCCCGTAGTCGAAGGTCTCGCCGACGGCTTGCGCCAGAGGCTGGCGCAGGTCTGCCGGAATCAGCCCCCGGCCGGGCTCGCCTCGCCCATCGGGTCGGCGCAGGCGGTGGCCATGGCCTCGCGCCTCGATGCTGGCCCGGATCAGGTCGGCCGGCACGCCCTGGTTGAATACCGGCTTGACCCAGGCCGGATCGCCGAAATGATGCAGCGCCGCGAGATCCCAATCCATGCTGAAGCAGGGGGAGCCGGACGAGCCCGGATCGGTGTTGGTGCGGTACCGGATGCGGGTTCCATTGGCGTTCGCGCCGATCACGGACTCGGTGTCGAGCGCGAGCTTCAAGGGGGCACCGTCGGGATGCTGGAGGATCAGGAGCGGAGCCTGAGGGTCGAGCGGCACCGGTGCCGCGGGCAGCGCGATCCAGCCCCGGCCGGGGCCGGTCGCCGTCGGCGCCCCCACCGGCCGCGCGAGCCGGATGAGGGCATAGTCGAGTTCGTCCGCCGCCGGAGGCGGCGAGGCCGGGTCGGCGGTCACCTCAGCCGGGGCGTAGGGTCGATCGTCGACGCACCCGTCCGCATGCAGACCGACCCGCTCGCCGCCCCGGGCGCCGCTCTCCAGCAGCGCGTAATCGAACAGGCAGGTGACCCGCGTCGGAATCGCCGCCCGTTTGACTTTGGCGACCACGTGCCAGTTGGTGAGCACGACGTCCGGACCGACGAGGAAGCCGGTGCCGGCGGCATTGCCGTCGATATCGACCCGGCAGACCTGGCCCTCCAGCGCCAGGAGGCGTTCGACCCAGAGCCGGGCGTCGAGCTTCGCGAGGTTGGGGCGGATGTTGCGTTGCAACCCCGGGATGAGGGTGCTGGCGGGGGAGGACGGGACGGCGCCGCCCGCGAGCTGAAGCGACAATGCCGGCCCTGCCTGATCCGCCATCGCGGCGACGCCGGGGTAGACGCGGGCGATTTCGGCCCTGACGTCGTGCCGGTCGGGGCGCTCTCGATAGACGCCGGCGAGGAAGAGGAAGGTGAGGCCCTCCCGCTCCAGCGCGACGAGGAGATCGACGATCGTCTCTTGCAGCGGCTTGGCAGATTCGGTGAATGCGGTGCGGAGCCGATCGCCCGTCGATGCATAGACGATCTGCTTGACCTCCTTCTCACTCAGGACGCTCGCCAGGAGGCCGCCGAGGCGCCCCATGTCCGAGCCGCTGAGCGGCGGGGGCGGCAGCGGCGGACTCATGACGACGCGCTCACAGTGGACGACTCAGGGGCGCAGCTCCGGCTGCTGGATGTTCTTCGTGACGGCGGCGAGTTCGTCAACGATCTTCTTCTTGCGGGCCGCATCGTCCCCGACCGCCGCCATCTGCTTCTTCAGTTCGTCCGCACGGGCACGGTACTTCAGGTCGGAGACGAGACGCAGGCCCTCGACCACGGCGTCCACCGCCGCCTGCTGGCCGTCCTTGACCTGGAAGAACCGCTGGAGCACCGCGGCGCTCGCCACCGTCGGGGCGAAGTCCTTCAATTCCGGCCTCTCGCGTCCGTCGAGGCTGAGCACGATGTAGGGCTCGTTGCCGGCGTAGGGCCGATGCGTCTCCTTGTCGAAGAGGCCGCGGCCGGACGGCGCGTCGCGGTACTCGTAGCGCTCGGCGCGCAGCGTGGCGGGCGCCAGGATGCGGAAATCGGCCCTCGGCCTGCGCGCGCCGGCGATCTCGAATTCCAGCCGGTCGGTCAGGCCGAAGACGGGCCCATCGAACAGAGCATGCCCGATATCGCCAGCAATCCGCATGACCTGCCCAGCCCCGAGCAGGTAGCCTGCATAGGGCATCAGGATGGGAAGCCCGGCGAGGCTGCCGAACGCCGCCGACAGCGACGACAGGAAGCTCTGCGGGAAGGTGGACACCGCCAGTTCCACCGAGACGGTGACCGAACTCGTCAGCACCGCGGGCGAGTAGGTCACGAGCGCTGTGCCCTGCGAGAACGCATCCGGACCGTCGAGGTGGGCGTGCGGCGCGGTCTCCGTCGCGATAAAGTTCAGCGCCCGAGCGGACGCAGCAAAAATATCGTAGTCCTTGACGCCGGAGACCACGGCAATGTCACGCCCTGTCGAGGAAAAGAACCCCGTCTCGGGAAACCGCCCGGTATAGACATGCCGAATCATGACGGTCAACGGCAAGCCACGCCCGACCGGCACCCATTCCGTCATGTCGTCATCCATGCCCTCCGGACCATTATCCAGGGAGTCGATCGTCTCCAAGATCGAGGCTCCGGCCACTCTAAACTCGTCCTCCGGCAGCACAAGCTGGTTCAGCACCCGATAGACCGCCATCCAAACCTCCCCCGCATCGGCCACATGTCGGACCTTGATCGCGCTCCTCGCGGCATTGATCTGTTAGTTTGCGAGTCCTTGGAGCGAACTCAAGCTGAAATTCGTTCGCAGTCGCGCGACTCATGCGACACGCGTTGGTGTTCGGCTGCGCCACATTGCGCGACGAGGGCGCCTCCGAGGACGATGAGCAAGCCGCGGGAAGCGGTTGTGATCTGGACGGCCTTCACGGCCTTCATGGTCGTGTCGTGATGGTGGGGTGATGGAGACGGCCAACCCGGCCGGCATAGGCGAACGTCCCAGGGATCCCGGGAGTTTGATCAGGCTGCGGTGGGTTTGCCGCAGGTCGGACACGTCGTCCACGCCGCGGACACGACCGGCTCGGCAGCCATCGCCAGCACCTCCTCGACCCGCCGGGCCGTGCCCTTCCCGAACCGCGGCCAGGCCGGCAGCGGCCGCAGCAACGCCAGCCGCCCGTCGCCGAGCGCATCGATCATGTCAACGGCCCAAGATGCCGACGCACGATTGATACCAACGACCGTCGATGACGGCCTCCGGTTCCGCTCTCGGAGTTTCGCAAGCCTCTGGCTTAGAGCATTTTCCGACCAAGTGGATACCGGTTGGTCGCAGAAAATGCGGCACAATCAAAGAGCTAGAGAAGCTTCGCGATTGCAGCGCAATCGTGAAGCGCTCTAAGCAGATGTCGCCGAAGTGGTCACCGGTTAGGCGGCAAAAATCTGCGATCAAATAAGAAAATAAGCGGACGAAGCGTTGACCTGCCAACGCAAGTCTGCTTAGCATCGCACATTCGAGACGGGTCTACCGCCTGATGCGTCAGCGTCCTGAGCCGTTGATATGACCCATCTCGAATGGCAGGTCGTCCGATCACCCGCCCTCATGCGTCATACGATGTCCGACTGATCGCTTCGCGATGCGGAAATCGGCTTCGCTCAGACGTGTGGAGCCTCCGGCTTCACCGGGCGGGCGTGTGAGACGATGTCCGGACGACCATCCGCACATCGTCTCAGTGGCACATCAGGCAGCAAAGCGGCGCGTCATCCAGAATGTCCCGGGTCACGCCACCCAGCAGCCATTCGCGCAGCCGCGAATGGCCGTATCCGCCCATCACCACGAGGTCGGCGTCCTGCTGCGCGGCAAAGCGCAGGATCTCGCCAGCGACGTCGCGGGTGGGCCCGGTGAGCGGGTGCGCCGTGACATGCGCGCCGTGGCGGGCCAGATGGTCTGCGACCTCCCCGGCGCCCTCGAGCCGGGCCTCGCTGCCCACGCTGACGACGAAAACCTGATCCGCACGGGTGATGAACGGCAAAGCGGCCGTCACGGCGCGGCGCGCTTCGGGAGCGTCCTTCCAGGCGACGACGATGCGGGCGGCCGCAAGGCGGTCGGTCCGAGGCGGCACCGCCAGGACCGGACGGCCGACCTCCATCAGCACGGGCCCGGGCGCGGCGCCGAGAGCCCCCGCGCCATCGCCCTGCGGGTCGCGCCCGACCACCACGAGATCCGCAGCCAGCGCCTGCCGGACCAGGAACGCCTCGGCCCCGGCCTCGCCCTGGCGCCAATCCGTCCGCAAGGCGGTGCCGGCATTCCGCGCAAACACCACCCGGGCCTGCGCCAGTTCGTCGATGAGGGCGCGCCGGTCCCAGGCATAGACGTCCTGCGCCGCCACGATGTCGCCGACCGGCGCCGGCGCGTCGATCGTCCGGGCGGCGAGGCCGGTGAGGCCGGCCTCGAACCGGAAGGCCAAATCGGCCGCGAGGCGGACACGGTCGGCGGCACTCCGTCCGAGGTCGAGAGACACCATGATGCTGGCGATGGACATCTGAAATCCCGGGATCAAGGCGTGATCGCCGGTAAGACCTTCCAGATCGCCGCCCGGCCGACCTTGCGCTGGATCAAGGATCGCCCCCGCCTGCCGGCAGCCCTCGATTGACCGTGGCCGTCAGCCGCCCAGCGGGGCGGGCACCGGCGATATGCCCTGCGCCTCGGCCGCCGCCCGCTCGGCGGCCAGCGCCCGGGCATAGGACGGCTCGGCCTTCAGGCCGTCCCAATAGGTCCTGGCGAAGTCCGGCCACTGGTCGGCGAGCCCGGCGAACTCGGCCAGCATCAGGGCGTAGCCGATGCTGATGTCGGCGGCGGTGAAACGTCCGGCGCAGACGAAGCGACGATCCCCCAGGACCGCGCCGAACCCCTTGAGCCGGGACAGGAACCAGCGCGCGTAATCCGCGACGAGGCCGGGATTGCGCCGCTCCGGCGGCTCGAACCGGCCATAGCGCAGCACCAGGGTCTGCGGGAAGGTCAGGGTCGCCTCGCCGAAATGCAGCGCGTTGAGGTAGCGCCCGTACTCCGCCTCGTCGGGCCGCACGCCGAGCCCCCCGGCGCCGTGGCGCGCCGCCAGGTACTCGCAGATCGCCGCCGATTCGGTCATCCGCGTCTCGCCGTCCTCGAAAAGCGGGATCGTGCCGAGGGGATTGAGGGCGAGGTACTCCTTGGCCTGGACCCGCGGCGGAAATGGCAGCATCGCCAGTTCGTAGGATAGGCCGAGCGCTTCGAGGGCCCAGAGCGGCCGGAACGAGCGGGCGCCGACGCAGTGATGGAGCTTCATGGTGTCACCAGGGGCCGGCGCGGGTCTGACGGCGAGCGACGGTTCGATGGCGCCTCCGGGGCGAACCGGCCATCGCACCATCCTGTCCAATTGCTGCTCCCGCAAGGCCCGCCGGAGGATCGACCGGACGATCTTGCCCGTCGCGGGCATCGGCCGCGAGTCCCCGACGCCGACGTGGCATGGCGGATCTCGCGCGCCAAGATCTCCTCACCGCATCACGCGCGCTCAACGCGAGTTGCACTCACCGCATCACTTGCCGGTACGCCCGATGCATCTTGGCCTTGGCGTGATGCCGAGGCTTGGCCACGGGCCTGCTGCGCACCGTCCGCATCCGCGGGGCATAGGCCGGCTCGCCGTCATATCCGGCTGGTGCGCCGCCATAGCCCGGCGACCGGTCTTGGTCGGCGCGGACCGGCCGCATCGGAGCCTGGATCCCGTCATAGGGGCCGTGCCCGGTCCGCGCCCGATAGGCGGCGCCCGCGAAGTCGCCGGGCGTCGGCGGGGTGCCGGGCTGCGAGAACGTGGTCTCGGGCCGGTAGGCCGGCCCCCAGCCGATCTCATCGTCACCGGCCGGATCCTTGCCCGGGAAGCCAGTGACGTAGCCGACGCTCTGGGCCGCTGCCGGCAACGCCGTGGCGAGGGGGACGAAACCGGCAAGAAGGCCCGCCGCGAGGAGGCGCGCGCGCATGGACGTGTCCTTCGTCGAAGGGTGGAGGGGTCATACCAACGGTCGTTAGAAAACGACCTTTGGTCCGTTCTCGAATTTTTGCTAAGCCTCTGGCTTGACATCAAAAATTCGAGATGGATCAACGGCCCGATGCGTCAGCATCCTGGGCCGTTGGTATCAGTCGCCCCGGCTGCCGAGGATGTAATCAGCCCTGCGGTGCGGGCGGTTGAGCGGCCCTTCGCTCATGCTGTCATCGTAATAGCCGAAGCCGGTCGGCCCGAAGGCGCCCCCATTGATGACGGCGGCGACCGGCACGGCGCGGATCGGCACGAGACCGGTCGGCCCGAGCGGCATCGGCCCCACGACGACGTGGGGGGAGACGTGCAGCACGATGGGTCCCGGCGCCGCGGCGCGGTCATAGATGTCGGGCGCGACCGGCGGGCGCACCCGCATGGCGAGGGGCGATTGGGCGAGCGCCGGGGCCGAGAGGCAGGCCAGGGCGGCGAGCGGCAGGACGAAACGACGGACCACGCGGGGCATCCTCCGGGAGCGGATGCCCGTCAACGCATGACGCGCGGCGCCCGGTTCCGAGGGCGCGGCGACCTGTCCGCTATGGCTGCGTGTCAGCCCTTTGTGCGGACCACGACATCGCGCTCGCGGCGCACACGGTCGCATTCGGCCCAGTAGCCGTTGAGGAGCGCCGGGGTCGAGGAGCAGCGATAGGCGGCGTCGGGGCTCGGGGCCGGGACCGGATCGCGGGCGATGATCGGGTTCGGCGCACAGGCGGCCGGCAGAGCGGCCGCGGCGGCGAGAACGACGAGCTTCAGCGAGCGACGCATCGGATACCCAGGGTGGAGCGAAACCGTGGCCGCACCCTGACGCCGCGGGTCGCCCGGATCAACCCGGGGCCGGGCCGGGGGGCGGCCGGACGCGCGATTGCGCCACTCCTGTCGCCCCCCGGCCACAAAGGCGTGGTCAGCCGACCTTCTGCATCGGCACGACGTTGTGCAGCGTGCGGTCGGCGGTGTCGAAGAAGCGGCGGATGTTGCGGGCCGCCTGGCGGATGCGCTGCTCGTTCTCGACCAGCGCGATTCGCACGTAGTCGTCACCATGCTCGCCAAAGCCGATCCCCGGCGCCACCGCCACGTCGGCCTTCTCGACGAGCAGCTTCGAGAATTCGAGGCTGCCGAGGCCACGGAACCGCTCCGGGATCGGCACCCAGGCGAACATCGAGGCGGAGGGTACCGGGATGTCCCAGCCGGTCTTCTGGAAGGCATCGACCATCGCGTCGCGGCGGCGGCGATAGGTGGCGCGCATCTCGTGGATGCAGTCCTCGGGACCGTTCAGGGCCGCGGTGGCGGCGACCTGGATCGGCGTGAAGGCGCCGTAATCGAGATAGGACTTCACGCGCGTCAGCGCCGCCAGCAGCCGCTCGTTGCCGACCGCGAAGCCCATCCGCCAGCCGGCCATCGAAAAGGTCTTGGACAGGGAGGTGAATTCCGCCGCGACATCGATCGCGCCCGGGACCTGGAGCACGGAGGGCGGCGGGTTGGCATCGTCGAAATAGACCTCCGCATAGGCGAGGTCGGAGAGCAGGATCAGATCGTGCTTCTTCGCGAAGGCAACGAGGTCGCGGTAGAAGTCGAGGGAGGCGACGTAGGCAGTGGGGTTCGAGGGATAGCAGACCACCAACGCCACGGGCTTGGGAATCGAATGCTGCATCGCCCGCTCGGCGGCGGGAAAGAAGGCCGGGGTCGGCTCGGCCGGGACCGAACGGATCACGCCGCCGGCCATCAGGAAGCCGAAGGCGTGGATCGGGTAGCTCGGATTGGGCACCAGCACCACGTCGCCCGGTGCCGTGATGGCCTGCGCCATGTTGGCGAAGCCCTCCTTGGAGCCGAGCGTCGCCACCACCTGGGTGTCGGGGTTGAGCGAGACGCCGAAGCGGCGCTGGTAGTAGCTCGCCTGGGCGCGGCGCAGGCCCGCGATGCCCTTCGAGGCCGAGTAGCGGTCGGTGCGCGGCTTGCCGGCGGTCTCCACCAGCTTCTCGATCACGTGGCGGGGCGCATCCAGGTCGGGATTGCCCATGCCGAGGTCGATGATGTCGGCGCCATTGGCGCGGGCGGCGGCCTTGATCCGGTTGACCTGCTCGAAGACGTAAGGGGGCAGTCGCTTGATGCGATGAAAATCGGTCATGGCCGGGTCCTGGATCGGCGCCGCCGCTGCGACGCGCGTGTCACACACGCTGTCTAGAGGGGTTTTGGAGCGAGAGGAAGTTCAGGGATCCGGGACGTTAGGCGGATGGGCGTCACTCGGCCGGCGGCAATGTCGGCGGAGCCGGCGGCTTGACGGCACCGCCGACCCGGGCGGCGTCGCGGCCCCGCGCCTCGTTGCGCTGGCGGCTGGCATCGAGCTCGGCCTCCAGCGCCTTCACCCCGGCGGCCGACTTGGCCCGGGTCTCGCGGGGCGGGGCCGATTCGCCGACCGGCAGGAAGTCCTTGGCGCCGCGGCGGGACTGGGTCACGAAGTCGGGCGCCGCGACCTCGGTGGGGCCGAACCCGGCCGACTTGGCGGCGTCGCGCACGGAGGCCCCGTCGACGACGCAGCCGCCGGTTGCGAGGCTGACCAGGAGGATTGCGGCGCCGGTGAGCCTGGGCGAAAGAGCGGGGAACGCGGGCATGACGTTTGGGGAACCTTGCGCAGGGGCACCGTGGCGGTGACGAAACCCGGTCCGGTCATCTGGCGGAACCGGCAGTTTGCGCCGATATTTTGTCCGAAAGGCGGCTTGCCACGGCGGTCCGCCGACAATGAGGGAGGAGAACGCGCGTGACATCGGAGAGGAGTACGGCGCCGGTTGCGCAAGTACCAATGGCGGATGTGGAGGCCCTGTCGCGCAATGCGGGCCTGATGACCGAGCAGTTCAGCCGCGCGCTCGCCGCTTACGCCAAGCCCCTCGAGGAGGGCAAGCCGAACACCGCGCTCGCCGACTCGGTGACCGAGGTCGTCCGCACGCTGGGCAGCGTGGCCGAGAAGTGGTTCACCGACCCCCAGAAGGCGATGGAGGCCCAGAGCCTGATCGGCGGGCAGTTCCTGGCCCTGTGGGGCTCGACCCTGCAACGGATGCAGGGCGAGACGGTGGCCCCCGTCGCCCTGCCGGATCCCAAGGACAAGCGCTTCGCCGCCCCCGAATGGACCTCGAACCCGGTCTTCGACTTTCTGAAGCAGGGCTACCTGATCACCACCCGCTGGGCCGAGATCCTGGTCGACGAGGCCGAGGGGCTCGACGATCACACCCGCGCCAAGGCGCAGTTCTACGTCCGGCAGATTTCCGGCGCGATGTCGCCGTCGAACTTCGTGGCGACCAACCCGGAGCTGCTCCGCGAGACCGTCCGGGAGAACGGCGCCAACCTCGTGCGCGGCATGATGATGCTGGCCGAGGATGTCGAGGCCGGCGGCGGCGAGCTGCGCGTCCGGCAGACCGATCCGGGCCAGTTCCGCGTCGGCGTCAACATGGCGAACACCCCGGGCGAGGTGGTGTTCCGCAACGACCTGATCGAGCTGATCCAGTACGCGCCGCAGACCGACACGGTGCTCAAGCGTCCGCTCCTGATCGTGCCACCGTGGATCAACAAGTTCTACATTCTCGATCTCAACAAGGACAAGAGCTATATCGGCTGGGCGGTGCGTCAGGGCCTGACGGTGTTCGTGATCTCCTGGGTCAACCCGGATGCGCGCCACGCCGACAAGGACTTCGAGAGCTACATGCGCGAAGGCATCTTCGCGGCTCTGGAGGCGATCGAGCGGGCGACGGGCGAGCGCCAAGTCTCGGCGGCGGGCTATTGCGTCGGCGGCACGCTGCTCGCCGTGAGCCTCGCCTACATGGCGGCGGTGGGGGACGACCGCATCGCGAGCGCGACCTTCCTGACCACGCAGGTCGACTTCACGCATGCCGGCGACCTGAAGGTCTTCGTCGACGAGGAGCAGATCCGCTCGATCGAAGCCGGCATGAAGGAGCGCGGCTACCTCGAAGGCGCCAAGATGGCCAATGCCTTCAACATGCTGCGTCCGAACGACCTGATCTGGCCTTACGTGGTCAACAACTACCTGAAGGGCAAGGCGCCGATGCCCTTCGACCTCCTGTACTGGAATTCCGACGCGACGCGGATGCCGGCCGCCAACCATTCGTTCTACCTGCGCAACTGCTACCTCGACAACAAGCTCTCACGCGGCGAGATGGTGCTGGGCAACGTGCGCCTCGACCTCGGCAAGGTGACGATTCCGGTCTTCAACCTCGCCACGCGGGAGGACCACATCGCCCCGGCCCTCTCGGTCTTCGAAGGCTGCCGGGCCTTCGGCGGCACCGTCGATTACGTGCTGGCGGGCTCCGGCCACATCGCCGGCGTGGTCAACCCGCCGACCAAGCCCAAATACCAGTACTGGACCGGGGGGCCCGCCCACGGCACGCTCCAGGACTGGCTCTCGGCCGCGACCGAGCATCCGGGCTCGTGGTGGCCCTACTGGTTCAACTGGCTCGAATACCAGAATTCCGAGCGGGTCCCGGCGCGGCAGCCGGGCGGCGGGGTGCTGCCCTCGCTCGGGCCGGCACCCGGGACCTACGTGCTCGCGAAGGCGTGACGATGAAAAAAGCCCCCGGGCGATCGTCCCGGGGGCCCTCATCCGAAGCGGATCCCAGGACCAAACATCTAAGCAGGCTTGCGTTGGCAGGCCAACGCTTCGCCCGCTTAGGTTCTTGTTTTGTTGCAGATTTTTATCGCCGAACCGGTGACCACTTCGGCGAAATCTGCTTAGAGCATTGTCCGACGAAGTGGATACCGGTTCGTCGTAGAAAATGCGTCAAAATCAAACAGCGAGAGAAGCTTCGCGATTGCAACGCGATCGTGAAGCGCTCTAGCCGAGGACGGCTGAAAGTGCCGGTACTGATTTCGTGCTGGTCGATCCGTGCGGAACCAGCCGGACCTGCCCGGAATGCGTCTCACTCCTCCCCCTCGACCAGAGACCATTCCCTGACCCGTGCCAAGTGGTCGTAATCCGAGTAAGCCTTGGCGTATTTCGGGTAGGGCCGGGACAGGTAGGCGGCCTCCCCGGCCATGAACGCCCCGACGAGCCGGCGCAGGCCCGCCACGTGAGCGTCGACCAGGTCGGGGAGCGTGCGCCCATCGCCCCGTGGAGCCTTGAGCGGCGCGGGGTCGAGGGGCGTCTTGCCGCCGCCGGCGCGGATGTAGAGCAGGTCCGGGGTCTCGGCGGTGGGCTTGAGCCCCTTGAAGGCGCCGGCACGCAGCATCGCCGCCTCCAGCGTGAGCTGGGGCGAGAAGCCGGCGAAGACCTCGCGGGCACTCGGGGGCTGGCCCGTCTTGAAGTCGATGATGGTGTGGCCGCCGTCACGGCGGGTCTCGATCCGGTCGGCCCGGGCGCGCAGGGTCAGAACGTGGCCGCCGGGAATGTCCAGCGCCCAGCGCCCGCCCGCCTCCGGGTGGACGCGCCGGATTCCGGGGCGACGCTCCGTCTCCCAGGCCAGGAAGGCTTCGGCCAGGCGCACGAACCGCGGCCACCACTCGGCATAGAGTTCCGGGTAGGCGTCGGAGATCGGCGCGAAGGCGTCGGCGGCCAGCCCATAGAGCACCTGGGCGGCTTCGTCGGGGGCCGGCAGGCGGTCCGGGAAGCGCTCGGCGAAGCCGCCCAGCACCGCATGCACGAGAGTGCCGCGGTCACTGGCGCTCGGCTGCACCGCCACCGGCTCCAGCGCGTCGAGGCCGAGCACGTGGCGGGCGAAGATCCCGTAGGGATCGCGCACCAGGGTCTCGATCTCGGTGACGCTCAGTGAGCGCGGGAACAGGGCAGGGTCGGGCCGGGGCGCGGGGCGGCGCGGGCGCGGCGGCACCGGACCGGGGCCCGCCTCGATCGCCGCGGCGAGCCCTCGGAAGCGCTGCCCCCCGGCGACGAGGGTTGTCCACGCCTCCTCCCCCGCGAAGGCGCGCAGACGCTGGAGGAAGCGTGACGGCACGGTCGGCGCGCCCTCGCGCTTGTGTGCCCGGGTGATGACCGCGTCGGGGCAACCCAGCGCCTGGACGAAGTCGTGCGCGGTCTGGCCCAGGCGCCGCTCCGGCGGTGGCAGGCCGACCCGGTTGCGCATCGGCCGGTTGAGGAAAGCGTCGGTCTCGGCCTTGGGCGGCCACACACCCTCGTCGAGGCCGCCGAGCACCACCCGATCGACCGAGAGGAGGCGGGCTTCCAGGAGGCCGAGGATGCGCAGCCGCGGATGCGGGCTGGCCTGGCGTCGCGACACCACCCGCTCGCGGGCGAGCGCGGTGAAGAAGGCCGGGTAGTCGGAGAAGCGGCCGGCAAGGAGACCCGGCTGCGCCAGCTCCATGTCGTCGAACAGGGCGTCGAGCACCGCCACCGAGGTATCGGGCTCCGCCTCATCCTCCTCGGGTCCCGCCATCAGGAGGTCGCAGGCAGCGCGGTGGCCGCGCGCGATGGTCATCAGGTCGTCGGGGGCATCGTCCTCATCGGCGGCGAAGTCCCGGAAGGCGACGGAGAGGCGCAGCAGCAGATCCTCCGCCGCCTCCCACTCCTCGGCGGTGAGGCGCCGGCGCGGGCGGGGATCGTGCAGACGCTCCTCGGTCCGGGCGAGGCGCAAAGCCTCCTCGATGCCCGAAAACCCCTTGGCGGGGGCGGGCCCGCGCAAGCATCCGATCTCCAGCGCGCTCGCCGCCCGCTCCACCTCGGCCCGGCTCAGGCCGAGACGCACCAGCGGGTGGGCGAGCAGCGCCAGGACCCGCTCGGGCTTGGCGTCCAGGGCGGCCACGTCGGCGGCGAGCCGCGCGAGACGTCCGGCCGGGCTGCGTGCCAGGGGCTCGCCGGCGGAATCGTCGGCGACGATGCGCCAGCGCCCGAGCTCGGCGGCGACCCGGAGCGCCAGGGCGCGATCCGGCGTGATCAGGGCGGCGGTGCGGCCCGGCTGCTCCAGGGCCTCGCGCAGGGCCACCGCGATGGCGAGCGCCTCCTCGCGCTCGTCGGCGGCCTCGACGACCCGGATGCCGGCGGCCCCCTCGCGGGCGAGCCGATCGCGGAAGGCCGGGTCGAGATCCGCCCAGGCGTCCGTGGTCTCGGCCGGGCGCAGGGCCTGGGACAACAGTCCGGCCCGGGCCGCGGCGGCCGGATTCGGGGTGCCCAGCGGGATCACCGTCGCCCGGTCGAGGGCGAGGACATCCTTGCCGACGAGGCGGTGGAGGACCGCCTGCGGATGGGCATGGGCCGCCGCCTCGCCGTCACCCGCGGGGTCGATTGCGGTCCAGCCGGCGGCATCGAGGTCGCGGTCGAGGCCAGGCAGCACCACGGCGCCGCGGGGCAGGCCGGCGATGGCGGCGATGAGCCGGGCGGTGGCCGGCACCGACCCGGTCGAGCCGGCGACCACCACCGGGTCGGCCGGGCGCTCGCGGGTGAGCCGCGCGGCTTCCGCCAGAACCAGGGCGCGGCTGCGCTGGACCGGATCGGCGACCCCGCGATCGGCCAGGATCCGGGGCCAATGCTCGGCAGCGATCCGCACGAAATCGAGGGTGAGGGAGAAGTAGCGCGAATGCTCCGCCTCGACGGCTCCCGCGATGTCGTCCCAGGGCAGGCCCTCGACGGTGAGGGAGTCCATCAGCCCTTCGAGGTCGGCGGCCAGCCCGACCGCGTCCGCCGGCGAGGACGGCACCCGGAACGGCACCTCGTCGCCGAGGGGCAGGAGCTGGCGGTCGATCGTGCCGGCCCAGGCCTGAACGAGGCGCGCCAGGATCAGCCGCCGCTCCAGCGACGGGATCGGCGGGCGCAGGATCTCGTCGCGGCGCTCGCCCGGGGGCGCAGCCAGGAGGTCGAGCTCGGCCGCGTCGGCCTCGCCGAGCGGCACCATCCGCGGCAGCAGCGCCGCCGGGCCGCATTCCTGGGCCAGGATCGCGGCGAGCGCCCGGGCGGCGCGGCGGGTCGGCAGGTACAGGGTGACGGCCGCGAGCCCGAACGGCCCGCCGGCCAGGTCGCCGACGAGGCGGCCTGAGAGGAGCGACTCGGCCAGGGTGTCGAGGAAACGCGACCCCGGCGCGATGGTGAAGACGTGCCCCTCGCTCACCGGCCGGTCTCGCGCAGGAGGTAGCGCACGGTCTTCGCTCCGCCAAGGATCTCGGCGCTCCCGACTTCCGTGAAGCCGAGGGCGGCGTGGAACGCATCGGAGGCGGGATTGGGCGGCCGGCGGTTCACCTCGCAGGCGACCCGGTCGTGCCCGGACGCTTGGGCTTGTGCGAACAGCGCCTCGTAGAGCGCGCGGGCAAGGCCGCGGCCGCGCTGGGCCGGGGCCGTCACGATCCGGTCGACATAGACGAAGCGCGGGTAGCGGGCCTGGAACCAGCGGAAGTTCGGGCTGGCATAGGCGGCAGCCTGGTCGAGGGCGAGCAGGAAGGCGGCGAGGCCCTCCGGGCCGGTGACGGCGGCGGCCAGGACGGACTGGTCGATCAGCGCCCGCAGGCCGGCCTCGTCGAGGTGCGAGGTCTCGGCGGCATGGGCGGCGTTGAGCGCCAGCACGGCGGCGATGTCGTCGAGGGGGCCGATCGCGTAGCCGGGGGGCATGTGAATCCGTGTGCTCCATTTGCACGAGACGACGGTGAGACCCCGCACCTGTCATAGGCTTGCCGCCTCGACCATCATGCGGAGGAGGCACGGGTCTCCCCTCTCCCCGCGAGCGGGGAAAGACCTGAGGTCCGACGGGACCCAGGGAGCTGCAAACCGCGGGTTCGCCGCGAAGGGAATACCAACGGTCGAAAGAAAACGACCTTTGGTGCCGTTCTCGAACTGTCGCCAAGCCCACAATCCCGGACATCTGGGCTTAGCATCGACAATTCGCGATGGAGTCAACGGCCGCGTCGATCTCGGGCCTGCCCGAGATCGAATCGATGCGTCAGCATCTTCGGCCGTTGGTGTAAGGGGGGTGTTTGCGGAAGAGACGTCTCCGGCCCCCCTCGCTCCTGCGACGCCTCCGCGTGTCACGACCCCGACAAGGAAGTCGCGCCCCTCTCCCCGCCCGCGGCGAGAGGAGAGGCCAGCGCTCTCTCGTCGGCCGGACGCATCCGGCCTCTCACGGCTGCGTCGCGCTCGCCTTCACCCGCTCCTCAGCCTCGCGCAGGGCCTCCGGCGTGCCGACATGGAGCCACTGCCCGTCGAGGCGCAGGCCGAAGAGGCGCTCGGCCGCGATGGCACGGTCAAACAGCAGGTTGAGCGAGAACGAACCCTCCGGCGTATCGGCGAACAGGTCGGGCTTCAGGATCGCGACGCCCGCATAGACGAAGGGCGAGACCTCGCGCTCGGCCCGGCGGGTCAGGCGGCCCTCCTTGTCCATGTGGAAGTCGCCCGGCCCGTCATAGCCGAGACTCGTGGCGGCGGAGGCGAGCAGCAGCAGCATGTCCATCCGCTCCGCGTCCCAGGCGGCGATCATGCGGCGGAGGTTCGGCTGCGGCCCTTCGAGCCAGAAGGAATCGGAGTTGAGCACCATGAACGGCGCCGTCCCGAGACGCGGCAGCGCCTTCTTCACCCCGCCGCCGGTCTCCAGCAGCCGCTCGCGCTCGTCCGAGATCGCGATCAGCGGCGGGCGGCGGCGGCGCACCAGATGCGCCTCCATCAGGTCGGCGAGGTAATGCACGTTCACCACCGCCTCCGGGATACCGGCCTCGGCCACCCGGTCGAGGGCGTAATCGACCAGCGCCTTGCCGGCGACATCGACCAGGGGTTTCGGCGTGGTGGCGGTGATCGGGCGCATGCGCTTGCCGAGGCCCGCGGCCAGCACGAAGGCGCGCGTTACGGCGGGGCTTTGGGGATCGGTCATCGCGAGCGGGGTTTCGTGAAGCGGAGCGGTCAGAAGTCGGGACAGAGGCGCGGCAGATGCGTGGCGTACCAGGCCCGGACGCCGGCAAGCGCCGGGTGGGCCAGGTTGCGGGCCAGGTAGCCCTCGATGCGCGGCAGGTGGGCGAGATAGCCCGGCTTGCCGTCGCGCCGGTCGAGGCGGGCGAAGATGCCCAGGATCTTGGTGGCGCGCTGGGCCCCCAGCACCGCATAGGCGCGGGCGAAGCCCTGCATGTCGAACTCGGCGTCGCGCAACTTCCGCTCGCGGGCATAGAGGCCGAGCAGGCGCAGCTCGAACTCGGCGCTGGCATCGACCCGGGCGTCCTGGAGCAGGGAGGCGACGTCGTAGGCCGGGTGGCCCAGCACCGCGTCCTGGAAGTCGATCAGGCCGATGCGCTCGATCCCGTCGCGCTCGGGCAGCCAGATCAGGTTGGGCGAGTGGTAGTCGCGCAGGGTCCAGGTCCGGGCCTCGCCTTCGAGCCCGTCCAGTGCCTCGTCCCATGCGGCGACGAAGCTCGCCCGGGCCGCCGGCGGCAGCGGGCTGTGGGCGACGAAGGGCGCGTACCAGTCGGGCAGCAGTTCCGCCTCGAACAGCAGCGCCTCGCGGTCGTAGGGAGGCAGCACATGGTCGCGGCCCTCGGCCACCGGCAGCACGGAGGGCAGGCTCGTGCCGTGCAGGCGGGCCAGCACCTTCACGGCCTCGGCGTAGCGCTCGGGGCGCGGGCCGTTCTGATCGGCCACCGGCTCGGTGCCGAGGTCTTCCAGGATCAGCAGCCCGGCATCCAGGTCCTCGCCGAGGATCTTGGGGGCGGAGAGGCCCAGCGCCCGCAGGCCGCGATCCACCGCCACGAAGGCGTGGACGCTCTCGGCAAGGTGGACGATGGCGCTGTAGGGCTTGCCGTCCCGCACCGGCGGGCCATCGGGCTTCGGCGGCGAGATCATCAGCACCGCCCTGGTGCCGTCCGGATTGGTGAGTCGCTCGTAGGACCGGCTCGACGCATCGCCCTGCATGTGGGTCCGCTCGGCCTCGCCCCAGCCGGACCGGTCGAGGAGAACACGGAGCGCGCGCGCGCGCATCAGACGGCCACCGAGACCGCCGCCGCCGATGAGGCGGGCGAGCCGGGCGTCGTCGCCGAATTCGGGCTTGAGCGAGAGGTCGATGGCCAGCGTCGGGCCGTGGCGCGGCGGCAGCCGGTCAGGCCACTCGACGAGGGCGATCGCCCGCTCGGTCATCTCGTCGAAGCCGAGTTCCACCAGTTCGTCGGGCCCGCGCAGGCGGTAGAGGTCGGCATGGACCACGGCCTGGCCGCTCCGCCCCTCGTAGGGCTGTACCAGGGTGAAGGTCGGGCTTGGGACTTCGAGATCCGGATCGCCAACGATCTCGCGGATGATCGCCCGGGCCAGCGTCGTCTTGCCGCCGCCGAGTCCGCCGGAGAGCGCCACCAGGTCGCCGGGCCGCAGGATCTCGGCGAGGAAACGGCCGAGATCCTCGGTCGCCGTCTCGTCCGGCAGCACGATCTCCCAGGGTATGCGCTCGGCCATGCCCTCCTGGTCCACTCCGCCATCCTCGCTCACGGGCCCGTCGGGGGCTGACTGTCCCCGTCATAGCCCATGAACCTTAAGCTTTTTCGGCCATTCCCGGGATCCCGCGACATGGCGTCCGGCACGGCGCCCACAGGGTGCCGGATTTTTCCGGCCCCGTCATCCACCGGCATGCTTCCGGTTCCCGCGGCGGCCGCCCTGCCGGCTATTCGGCCGCCGCCAGACGCGCCTGCCCGTCACCGACCGGGAAGGTGCAGGTGACCCGGGTGCCGGCCCCGGGGGACGACGCGATGTCGATGCGCCCGCCATGCAGCTCCACGAAGGAGCGCACGATCGACAGCCCCAAGCCCACGCCGCGGTGGCGGGTGCCGAGCGTGTGGCTCTCGAAGCGCTCGAACACCCGCGCCATCACCTCGGGCGGCATGCCGCGGCCCTGGTCGATCACCTCCAGCACCAGGCTCTCGCCGTCCTTGCGGGTACAGACCCGGACCTGCTGGCCCGGGGCCGAGAAGCCGACCGCGTTGGAGAGCAGGTTGAACAGGATCTGGCGGATGCGCTTGCCGTCGGCGACGAAGCTGCCGATGTCCGGCGGCACGTCGAGGACGAGGGCGATGTCGGCCTCGGCCAGCCGGTCGCCGATGCCCCGCACCGCCGCCGCGATGGTGGCCTGAACGTCGACCCGCTCCCGCGTCAGCTCCATCGAGCCGGCATCGATCGAGGCGAGGTCGAGGATGTCGTTGATGATGACGAGGAGCGCCGCCGAGGAGCGCATGATGTGGTCGGCATATTCGCGCTGGCGCGGGTTGAGGGCGCCGACGGTCTCATCGCCGAGAAGCTCGGTGAAGCCGATGATGTTGGTGAGCGGCGAGCGCAGCTCGTAGGAGACGTGGTGAACGAACTCGTCGCGCAGGCGCGTCGTGCGCTCCAGGGCCTCGTTCTTGTCGGTCAGCGCCCGCTCGACATTGACGCTCGCGGTCACGTCGATGTGGGTCAGGAGCGTCGCACCGTCCGGCAGCGGCTCGGCGGCGCAGTCGAGCATGGTGCCGTCGGCGAGGGCCAGCCGGCAGGCGAGGCCGCGGCGGGCATCGACGAGGCCGGTCACCGCCTCGCGGATCTGCGCCCACGGCTCCTCGGCCGGGCTTAAGGTCCGGCAGACCGCGATGACCTGGTCGATATGGGGCTGGACCTCGACCATCTCAGGGCCGATGCGCCAGACCTGAGAGAAAGCCCTGTTGGCGAATTTCAGCCGCCCGTCGGTGCCGAACACCGCCACCGGCTCCCGCAGGGTGTCGAGCGTCTCGCTCTGCACCTGCATCAGCACGTTGTAGCGCGATTCGAGATGGACCCGCTCGGACACGTCCTCGAACAGGTAGGTCAGCCCCCCTTGCGGGTTCGGATCGGCGAGGACGCGCAGCGTCCGCCCATCGGGCAGGTGCCACCAATTCTCCTGCGCCTCCGCGGCCCGGTAGGCGGCGAGCACGCCGGACTTCCAGCTGCGGAAATCCGCCTGCTCGGGCAGCTTGCGGGCGTTGCGAAGGGTGTCGAGGATCTCGCCGTCGAGGGGCTTGCCCTCCAGGAAGGCGGGATCGAGGTCCCAGAGATGGCGGTAGGCGGCGTTGTGGAAGATCAGCCGCTGGCGCGCGTCGAACATCGCAACGGCGGTGGGCAACTGGTCGAGAGTGCGGACATTGGCGTCCATCTGGCGCTGGAGGTCGGCGCGCACGCTCTCCAGTTCCGAGACGTCGACCGCGATGCCGACCGTGCCGCCCTCGGTCGCCACCTCGGTGACGTCGAGGGTGCGGCGCGCCCCCGCCACCACGGCCGAGACCCGCAACGGGCCGGCCCCGCCCCGGGACCGGCGGCGCTCCGCCTCCTCGCGGGCGGTGCGCTCGAGGAGTTCCGCCCCCTCGCGCACCGCCCGGGCGGCGTCGCCCGCCTCCGCGGCGGCGGCATAGGCGGCGTTGGCCCAGGTGAGGCGCCCGTCGCGGCCGCGGCGCCAGACCGGCTGCGGGATCGTGTCGAGGAGGCCCGACAAGGCGTCGAGCCCGTGGCGGGTCTCCTCCAGGGTGGCGCGCAGCGCGACCAGCTCGCGGCGCTCGCCGGTCAGCTCGCGCAGGCGCAGCAGCGCCTGGCCGCCCACCGCCTGGCCCTGCGCCTCGACGGTGCGGCCCTGGAGGGTATGGACCGTGCGGCGGAAGCGCTCGCCGCGCCCACGGAGGGTCTCGACCGCGGCATCGAGAGCGGCGGCATCGGCGGGCACGAGCCAGGCTCCGAAGGCCAGGACCCGGCGCACCGAGCCCGGGCGGTGCCCTTCGGCGGTGATGCCGACATCGCCCTCGATCAGCGGCTCGCCGCGGGCATCCCAGGTCACGACGATCTGCGGCTCGGAGCCGAGGAGCAGATCGGCCCGGTCGTGGGCGCCACGCAGGTCGGCGAGTTCCGCGTTCAGGGTGTGCTCGCGCCGGGCCCAGCGGGCCCGCTCGCGCAGGTAGAGCAGCGACAGGATCGTGGCGAAGATCGTCAGGCCGATCAGCACCGCGACGCCCACCGCGTTGTGCGCGTGCAGGCCCGGAGCGGTTTCCGCCGCCTGGGCGGCGGCCGCGAGGCCAAGTGCGCCGCCCAAGATGCCGGCGCCCGCGCGGCCGCCGAGCCGTCGCGGCCTACGTCCAACCCCCATCACCCGTCCGTCTCCACGCGAACCGGCGCGCCGGCCCTCGACCGGACCGGCACGCCTCACGACCTCAACGCCACGCCTCGGAGAACGCCGGCAAGCCGCCCGCAACCGCGGGACGGCTCCCTCCTCAGAGATTCGACCGGAGTTTAGCGCGGCGCGGATTCGGGCCGGAAGGGGTGAATCAGGGGGAGGCCGGCGATGCTCGCACGGAGCATCGTCAAGGGCACAGAAATGCCACACCCAACACAGAACATAAATAGAACATTGGCTTGGAGTGCGATTGTACAACCGCCACGACTTAGCCCACACGCAAAAAGAAGAGCCCGGCTTTCCGGCCGGGCTCCCCATGGATTACTGCATGATCACCGTGCGATCCCAGCGGCGATCAGTACCGGTAGTGGTCGGGCTTGAACGGGCCGGCCTGGTTGACGCCGATATAGGCGGCCTGGTCCTCGCGCAGCTTGGTCAGCTTGACGCCGATCTTCTCGAGGTGCAGCGCCGCAACCTTCTCGTCGAGGGCCTTGGGCAGGGTGTAGACCGCCTTCTCGTACTTGCCCGGGTTGGTCCACAGCTCAATCTGGGCCAGGGTCTGGTTGGTGAAGGAGGCCGACATCACGAAGGACGGGTGGCCCATGGCGTTGCCGAGATTCACCAGGCGCCCCTCCGACAGGAGGATGATGCGGTGGCCGTCGGCGAACTCGATCTCGTCGACCTGCGGCTTGATGTTCTGCCACTTCAGGTTCTTGAGACCCGCGACCTGGATCTCGTTGTCGAAGTGGCCGATGTTGCAGACGATGGCCCGGTCCTTCATCGCCCGCATGTGGTCGAGGGTGATGACGTCCTTGTTGCCGGTCGCGGTCACGAAGATGTCGGCGCGGGGCGCGGCATCTTCCATGGTGGTGACCTCGTAGCCCTCCATCGCGGCCTGGAGCGCGCAGATCGGATCGACCTCGGAGACCAGCACGCGGCAGCCGGCGTTGCGGAGCGAGGCGGCCGAGCCCTTGCCGACATCGCCGAAGCCCGCGACCATCGCGACCTTGCCGGCCATCATCACGTCGGTGCCGCGGCGGATGCCGTCGACCAGCGACTCGCGGCAGCCATAGAGGTTGTCGAACTTCGACTTGGTGACCGCGTCGTTGACGTTGATCGCCGGGAAGAGGAGCTTGCCCTCCTTGGCGAGCAGGTAGAGGCGGTGCACGCCGGTGGTGGTCTCCTCCGAGACGCCCTTGATCGACTCGGCGAGGCCCGCGAACCAGCCCTTCGGCTTCTCGGCCAGCATGCGCTTGAGGAGCGCGAAGAAGATCTCCTCCTCCTCCGAGCCCGGCGTGTCGAGGAAGGCGGTGTCGCCGTTCTCGGCGCGCAGGCCGAGATGCACGAACATCGTGGCGTCGCCGCCGTCGTCGAGGATCATGTTCGGCATGCCGCCGTCATGCCACTCGAACAGCTTGGCGGTATAGTCCCAGTAATCCTTCAGGGTCTCGCCCTTGATGGCGAAGACCGGGATGCCGGCGGCGGCGATCGCGGCGGCGGCGTGGTCCTGGGTCGAGTAGATGTTGCACGACACCCAGCGGATGTCGGCGCCGAGAGCCTTGAGGGTCTCGATCAGCACCGCGGTCTGGATGGTCATGTGCAGGGAGCCGGCGATCTTGGCGCCCTTCAGCGGCTGGCTCGCGGCGTATTCCTCGCGCACGGCCATCAGGCCGGGCATCTCGGTCTCGGCGATCGCGATCTCCTTGCGGCCGAAATCGGCCAGGGCGATGTCCTTCACGATGTAGTCGTGCGTGCTCGGCATTGGTCGGTCTCCCGTGTCGGCCGGTTCGGCTGCGCCTATAGCAGCCCCCCGCCGGAGAGGCAATCAAGATATAAACATGTCTTTATGCGACCGGTGCGACGGCTCCGGCCGGCGCCGTGCCCGGTGCGGCGCTCACGTTCAAGCCCTCACAGTCTTGCACGCCTCTTGCAGAGGGCAGCCGCGTCAACGCGGCGGCCGGATGGGCCGCGCAGCAGCCGAGGTCCATCGATGAGCCCATTCTCCCTGTCGCGCCGCCAGTTGCTCGCCGGAGCCTCCGCCCTCGCGGCGCTCGGGCCGACCGGCACCGCGCTCGCGCAAGGGGCGGACGCGGCGAGCGCCGGTGGCAAGGCCGCGGGCAGCCTGACCTACGGGATCTCGCTGTTCGACCTGCCGCTCACCACCGGCCAGCCCGACCGGGGCGCGGGCGGCTACCAGTTCACCGGGCTCACGCTCTACGATCCTCTGGTGGCCTGGGAACTCGACGTCGCCGACCGGCCCGGCAAGCTGGTGCCGGGGCTCGCGACCTCCTGGGAGAGCGATCCGGCCGATCGCCGCAACTGGATTTTCCGCCTGCGGCAGGGCGTCACGTTCCACGACGGCTCGGCCTTCGACGCCGACGCGGTGATCTGGAACTTCGACAAGGTGCTCGACGCGAAGGCACCGCATTACGACCAGCGGCAAGCCTCGCAGGTGCGCCCGCGCCTGCCATCGGTGGCCGCCTACAAGAAGCTCGACGCCATGACGGTGCAGGTCACCACCAAGGCGGTCGACGCGCTGTTTCCCTACCAGATGCTGTGGTTCCTGATCTCGTCCCCGGCGCAATACGAGGCGGTGGGGCGCGACTGGACCCAATTCGCCTTCAAGCCCTCGGGCACCGGCCCCTATCGGCTGGCCGCCCTGGTGCCGAGGGTGCGCCTGGAGCTGGTCCCGAACGAGACCTACTGGAACCCCAAGCGGAGGCCGCGGCTGGCCAAGCTGACCCTCGCCTGCATCCCGGAGGACCTGGCGCGGGCCAATGCCCTGCTCTCGGGCAATGCCGACCTGATCGAGCTGCCCGCCCCCGATGCCGTGCCGCGGCTCAAGGGCGCCGGGATGCGGGTGACCGGCAACGACACGCCGCATGTCTGGAACTACCACCTGTCGATGCTGGAGGGCAGCCCGTGGCGCGACCTGCGCCTGCGCAAGGCCGCCAACCTCGCCATTGACCGCGACGGCGTCGCCGCCTTGATGGGCGGGCTGGCGACCCCGGCGGTCGGCCAGGTGCAGCCGTCGAGCCCGTGGTTCGGCAAGCCGGGCTTCACGATCGGGTATGACGTCGACCAGGCCCGCAAGCTGGTGAAGGACGCCGGCTACTCGGTGCAGAACCCGCTGCGGACGACCTTCATCATCCCGACCGGCGGCTCGGGGCAGATGCTGTCGCTGCCGATCAACGAATTCGTGCAGCAGGCTTGGGCCGAGGTCGGCATCGCCGTCGAGTTCCGGGCGGTCGAGCTGGAAGTGGCCTACACCGCCTGGCGCCAGGGCGCCGCCGACCCGTCGCTGAAGGGCGTCACCGGCAGCAACATCGCCTACGTCACCTCGGACCCGCTCTACGCCATCCTGCGCTTCTACGATTCGAAGCAGGTCGCGCCGACCGGGGTGAATTGGAGCCACTACCGCAACCCGGAGGTGGACAAGCTCTGCGACGCGGTGCGGGCGAGCTTCGATCCGGCCGAGCAGGACACGATGCTGGCGCGCATCCACGAGATCGTGGTGGACGATGCGGTGCAGGTCTGGGTCGTGCACGACACCAACCCGCATGCGCTCTCGGCCAAGGTCAAGGCGTACAGCCAGGCGCAGCACTGGTTTCAGGATCTGACGACGCTCGGGTAGCGGCGATTCGCGGCGCCTCGGTCAAACCCTGAGCCGATGTCGCCGACGCGGTCACCGGTTCGGCGGCAAACATCTGCGATCAAACAAGAACCTACGCGGACGAAGCGTTGGCCCGCCAATGCACGTCTGGCTTAGTGGCCGAGGCCGACCGATCGGGGAGCGGCGGTCCTCGGCCGCGCGAAACCGCGGAGGCCCACCACCCGACGGGCCGCGTCGACCGCCGCAGGCGCACCGACGATCCGCGGCTTGCGCCCGTCCGCGAGCGCATGCACGATCATCGTCTCGCTCCGCCCTCGCAGTTGATAGGCGCCGAGCGCCTCGACCACGATCCCCTCGGGCAGGAGCGGCAGCCGGGCGAGAACCGCCTCCGAGATCAGCACGTCCCTCCGGGTCTCCCGGCACAACCCTTCGAGCCGGGCGGTCGCGTTCATGACGTCGCCGAAATACGCGATCTTGTGCCGGTCGACGCCGACCTCCGCCGTCACCACGCTGCCGCCGTGCAGCGCCGCGCGCAGCTCCGGCACGAGACCGAAGCGGGCGAGCCAGCGCTCCCGGTCGGCGTCGAGGGCGCGGCGGATCGCGAAGACGCAGGCGACGCACCGGGCCCGTTCGACGCCGCGCGCGAGCGGCCAGGAGACGATCACCTGATCGCCGATGTAATCGTCGACCTGGCCGCGATGCCGGCGCACCGGCTCGGCGATCGCGGCGAACACCGCCGTCAGCAATTCCTGCGCGGCGAGATCGCCGTAGCGTTCCGCATACGCCGTCGAGCCGGCGAGATCGAGGAACAGGAAGACGCGCTCCTCCCGGACCGGACGGTGGTAGCGCCCGAGGATGAGGCTAACGAACGTCTCGCCGCCGATCAGGTCGCGCACGCGCAGGACCGCGACGATGATCGCCGACATCGCCATCGCGAAGGGGATGGTGGAGAGCTTCGGCGTGACCGCGCTCAGCAGGGGCTTGTCCACGATGCCGAGCGTCCACAGGACAAGGCCGGTCAGCGCCATGCCGGCGACGATGACGAGCACCAGACTGATCTCGGCGGCCGCGAAATAGGCCAGCGTGGGCAGCCGGCGCAGGCGCTCGCTGTAGCCGCCGAGAAAGACGCCGCGCTCATACGCGATGGCGAGGACGCCGATGCAGGTCCCGTAGAGGATGCCCGCGAGAGTCGGCCCGTCATTGAACAGGAGGCCGTGCAGAGCACCGAACGAGGCACTCACGGCCGCGATGATGATCCAGAAGGTCGCGGTGCCGTTCGCCATCGTCTTCCTCGGCTCGGGAGCGATGTCGTATGGATGACCGGTCAATAGTGGCGACACAATGATGACCGGAGACTTGGCGGCACCGGGTATTTCGGCCTCGTGCGGCAGCGCACGGACCGACAAAGCGAAAGGTTGAACCGCGACGCTGCGCAGATCAGCATCCGCTTGCCGGCCGCGCCGTCACCCTGAGGGACAACAGTGAACGGTCGAGCCGAAGGCAGCGCCGTCAGCGTGACGCAAACACCCGCGCCACATCCCCCTCCCCCATCACCCGGTACTGCCCGGGCTCCAGGTCCGAAGGCAGATCCAGCGCCCCGACCCGATCCCGATGCAACGCCGTGACGTGGTTGCCGACCGCGGCGAACATCCGCCGGACCTGATGGTAGCGCCCTTCGGTCAGCGTCACCGCCGCGCTCGTCGGGCCGTGGACGTCCATGGCGACCGGCAGCAGCGGCTTCTCCTCGCCCTCGAGCATCAGCGTACCGGAGGAAAAGATCGCGTCCTCGTCGCCGCGGAGCGGCCGGTCCAGGGTCACCTGGTAGCGCTTGGACACGCTCGCCTTCGGCGAGATGATCCGGTGCAGCAGCGCGCCGTCATCCGTGAGGAGCAGAAGGCCGGAGGTCTCCTTGTCGAGGCGGCCGACGGTGGAGAGCGGCGGCTCGCGGCGGCGCCAGCGCGGCGGCAGCAGGCCGTAGACCAGCGGACCCGCCTCCTTGTGCGAGCAGGTGACGCCGAGCGGCTTGTGCAGCATCAGCGCCACCCCGGGGAGCGGGTCGAGGGGCTTGCCGCTCACGGTGAGGCGGGCCGGCAGGTCCGGGTCGAGGGCGATGCGCTGGTCGGCATCGCGCAAGGGGGCGCCGTCGAGGACGATCGTGCCGGCCCGGGCCAGCATCTGGATCTCGCGGCGCGAGCCGTAGCCGAGATTGGCGAGCAGCCGGTCGAGCCGGACCGACGCCACCTTCGCCTTGCCGCTTCCTGGCGCACTCACTTGCGCGCCTCGTGGATCTTGTAGCCGTGCGCGGCGGCCCGTTGCGTCACCTCGCGGAACACCTCACCAAGGGTCGCCTCATAGGGCAGATGGGTGTTGGCGGTGAGCCACAGCGTCCCGCCCGGCCGCAGGGCGGCGGCGGCGCGGCGGATGAAAGCCTGGCCGAGGGCCCGGTCCTCGGCGCCGCCATCATGGAAGGGCGGGTTCATCACCACGAAGTCGAGGCGACCGGGGACCGAGCCGGCGTCGCGGGCATCGGCCCAGGCGATGGTGGCGCGGGGATCCGCGACGTTGCGCCGCGCCGCCGCCACTGCCCTCCGGTCGATGTCGACGAGCGCCAAGGCCGTCACCTGGGGCGAGGCGAGCACGGCCCGCGCGAGAATGCCGAGGCCGCAGCCGAGATCGGCGCCGCGGCCCGACAGGACCGGCAAGGTCTCGATCAGCAGGGCGGTCCCGGGATCGATCCGGCTCCACGAGAACAGGCCCGGCTGCGTCCACAGGGCGAGATCGGCGAGGTGCTGCGGTGCTCCCTCGGCGATGGCCTCGTCGAGCCCGGCCGGCGCCTCCGGCCGCGCCGTCCGCACGATGCGGTGGTGCCGCTTCGCGCTCTCGTCGAGGCGGCAGCCGAAATCCGAGAGTTCACGGGCCAACCGCGAGCCGCCCCGGTCCTTCGGGGCGAGCACGGTGAGGGGGGCGCCGGGCGCGAGCGCCCGCAACGCCAAAGCCAGGGCGTGGCGACGCTCCAGGGTGCCGGGCGGGGCCAGCATGGTCAGGCCGGGACATGCAGCCGGGGCGAGGTCCTCCAGGGCGGTGCCGCCGGGCACCACGGGCGAGAGCTGCACGGCGTCGCCCGGGATGGCCACGAGGTCGGCGGGCGGATGGCCATAGACGCCCGGACGGGCGGAGATCGGATCGGTCACAGGGATCAGCCGCGGGGGAATTCCAGACCCATCTCGCGGTAGCGCTCCGGGTCGTCGGCCCAGTTCTCCCGCACCTTCACGAACAGGAACAGGTGGACCGTCGCCTCCGCCGCCTCGGCGATCTCGATCCGGGCGGCCTGGCCGATGGCCTTGATGGTCTGTCCACCCTTGCCGAGGACGATCTTCCGCTGGCTCTCGCGCTCGACGAAGATGGTCTGCTCGATGCGAACCGAGCCGTCGGGCCGGACCTGCCACTGGTCGGTCTCGACGGTCGAGGAATAGGGCAGTTCCTCGTGCAGCCGGTCGTAGATCTTCTCCCGGGTGATCTCGGCGGCGAGCATCCGCAGCGGCGCGTCGGAGACCTGGTCCTCGGGGTAGAGCCAGGGGCTCAGGGGCATCCGGGTCGCCAGCTCGCGGCGCAGGTCGTCGACCCCGTCGCCGGTCAGCGCCGAGATCATGAAGGTGCGCTCGAACCGCACCCGCTCGTTGAGCGAGGCGGCGAGCGCCAGCAGGCGCTCGCGGGCGATCACGTCGATCTTGTTGAGCACCAGGTATTTCGGGCGCTTCAGCTCGGGCATCCGGGTGAGGATCGCCTCGACCTCCTCGTCCACGCCCTTTCGGGCATCGATCAGCAGGCAGACCGCGTCGGCATCGGCGGCGCCGCTCCAGGCCGAGGTCACCATCGCCCGGTCGAGCCGGCGCTTGGGCGCGAAGATGCCGGGGGTATCGACGAGGACGATCTGCGCCGCACCCTCCATGGCGATGCCGCGCACGAGGGCCCGGGTGGTCTGCACCTTGCGCGAGACGATCGACACCTTGGTGCCGACGAGGCTGTTGAGCAGGGTCGACTTGCCGGCATTCGGCACCCCGATCAGGGCGACGAAGCCCGCCCGGGTCTCCTCCGGCGGGCCGGTCTCTTCGGTGTCGGGGGTGGTGTCGTCGGTCATTCTGCCTGCTCTCCGGGCTCGTCCCCGGTCCACAGCCCCTCGCGCACCAGCAGCGCGCGCGCGGCCGTCTGCTCGGCCAGGCGCTTCGAGCCGCCGATGCCGATGCCGGGCGCGGCGCCGGTGACCCGGGCCTCGATGCGAAATTGCGGGGCGTGGTCGGGCCCGGCCCGCTCCACCACCACGTAGGTCGGTGTCGGCCAGCCTTGCGCCTGCGCCCATTCCTGCAACGCCGATTTCGGGTCGCGGCTGCGCGTCCCTTCGGTCTGACGGTCGGCCTCGAAGGCGCGATCGATCACCGCCTTGGCGGCCGCGTAGCCGGCATCAAGGAAGATCGCGCCCAGGATCGCCTCGCAGACATCGGCGAGGATCGCCGCATTGCGGCGCCCGCCGCCATGGACCTCGCCGCCGCCGAGATTGAGATGGGGCCCGACCTCCCAGGCCGTCGCCACCAACGCGCAGCTCTCGCGCCGCACCAGGCTCGACAGGCGCCGCGACAGGTCGCCCTCGTCGGCTCCCGGCAGGGCATTGTAGAGGCCGTCCGCCACCGCGAGCCCGAGCACCCGGTCGCCGAGGAATTCGAGGCGCTGATAGCTGCCCTTCCCGTTGGTCGCGCTGACATGGGTGAGCGCCCGCACCAGCAGGTCCCGGTCGGCGAAGCGGTGGCCGATGCGCTCCTCCAGCACCGAGAGATCAGGCCGCCGCCGCATCCCGCGCTTGCGCCGCGGCGGGGCATCGCCCGCCCCGGCCTCCGGGACGGGCGGTTCGGCCTGCGGCGTTGCGGCGTCGCTCACGCTCCGGTCTCCCGTCAGTGGATCGGCTTGAAGATCCGGTTCCAGCGCACCGTCCAGGGCCAGTCCCAGATCTGCCAGGCGGCGGCGCCGTCGTCGACCGAGAAGAAGATCACCTCGGCCCGGCCGATCAAATTCTCGTAAGGCACGTAACCGACATTGCCGAGGTCGCGCGAATCGGTGGAATTGTCGCGATTGTCGCCCATCATGAAGAAGTGATTGGGCGGCACGGTGTAGACCTGGGTGTTGTCCCACAGGCCGCGGTCGCCGTCGCGCTCGATGATCTCGTGGCTGACGCCGTTGGGCAAGGTCTCGCGGTATTGCGGAACCAGGGTCGGCTGGCCGAAGGCGTCCGTGGTCGCGTAATCGGCGATGCGCTCGCGCTTCACCGGCCGGCCGTTGATGGTGAGCACGCCCTCGACCACCTGGATCCGGTCGCCCGGCAGGCCGATCACCCGCTTGATGTAGTCGGTGGCGTTGTCCTTGGGCAGCTTGAACACCACGATGTCGCCCTGCTTGGGGTAAGCGCCCCAGATCCGGCCCTTGGCCTCGAACGGCAGGTACTCGCTCAACGGCAGGGAGTACTTGGAGTAGCCGAGGGAATACTTTGAAACGAAGAGATAGTCACCGATCAGCAGGGTCGGGATCAGCGAGCCGGACGGGATGTTGAACGGCTGGAACAGCAGGGTGCGGACCACGAGGGCGATCAGCAGCGCCTGGAGGCCGACCTTGACGGTTTCCTTGATCGACTCCCAGAGGCCGGCATCCTTGCCGCGTTTCAGGTCCTGATCCGTGCGTGCGCGATCCATGCTCGTTCTCTCCGGCGGTCCGTGCAGCTATCGCCTGGCACCCGCCGAGGGCACGCGGCCGGCTTATTGCGCGGTGCGGGGGGTCTAGACCAACGCTTGCCCGCCCGCAACGCGGTGCGGCAGGCGCCGGCGAATCACCTCCCGCGCCATTTCCGGCCGACAGCGATGCGGTCAGCCCTCGGGCAGCGCCTCGATGATCACGAAAGCCTGGGCCAGGGGCGGATCGTCCGTCAGCGTCACATGCACCACGGGCCGGTGGCCCGGCGGGATCAGGGCGGCGAGGCGCTCGGCCGCGCCGTTGGTGAGATGCAAGGTCGGGCGGCCGCCGGGCAGGTTCACCACCTCCATGTCGCGCCAGAACACGCCATCGCTCATGCCGGTGCCGAGCGCCTTGGAGCAGGCTTCCTTGGCGGCGAAGCGCCGCGCATAGGACGGCGCGCGGGCGGCGCGCCGGTCACTGCGGGCGCGCTCGCCCTCGGTGAACAACCGGTGGGTGAAGCGGTCGCCGAAGCGCTCCAGCGAGCGCTCGATGCGGCGGATGTCGCAGAGATCGGAGCCGATGCCGACGATCATGCGGCGGCCCCGCGACGGCCGGCCTCCATCGCGGCCCGCATCGCGCGGATCGCGGCGGGGAGGCCGTCGAAGATCGCCTCCGCCATCAGCGCATGGCCGATATTCAGCTCGCGCACCTGCGGCAAGGCCGCCACCGGGCCGACGCTCTCGACGGTGAGGCCGTGGCCGGCATGGATCTCGAGCCCGAGCGCTCCCCCGTGCTCGGCCGCGCGGGCGAGCCGGGCAAGCTCGGCCCGGATCCTGTCAGGATCGCCGGCGATCACCGCCTCGCAATAGGTGCCGGTATGCAGCTCGACCACCGGGGCGGCCAGCGCGCGGGCGGCCTCCATGACGTGGATCTCGGGCTCGACGAAGAGCGAGACCCGCACCCCCGCCTCGTTGAGGCGCGCGATGAACGGCGCCAGGTGCTCGCGGCCGCCGACGATGTCGAGCCCGCCCTCGGTGGTGCGCTCCTCGCGCTTCTCCGGCACCAGGCAGGCGGCGTGGGGCTTCAGGCGCAACGCGATGCCCAGCATCTCCCCGGTCGCCGCCATCTCGAGGTTCAGCGGCCGGTCGATCTCGCGCATCAGCCGCTCGATATCGGCGTCGCGGATGTGGCGCCGGTCCTCGCGCAGATGGGCGGTGATGCCGTCGGCCCCGGCCGCGATCGCCGCATGGGCCGCACGCACCGGGTCGGGCATCGTGCCGCCGCGGGCGTTGCGCAGGGTGGCGACGTGGTCGACGTTGACGCCGAGGCGGAGGGGGGAGGCGGGCATCGGGCGGCTTCTCGGGCGCGGCTTTTCAGGACTGCCTGCGATGTAGCGTCGCCCGCCCGGCCCCGCCAGCCGCCCGTATGGCGGAACCACACTCCCCGAGAAAGCGCGGGCCGGCCGGGCATCCGCCTGGACAAGCTCGCCCGCTGCGCCGCACTGTGCGCCCGCCCGCGGCACGGGCCCGGAGGCCCGCCCGGCGCAAGGCCCCGCCGCGACACCCCGACGACCGATGCTCGGGCGGGCCGCCGAGCCTGCCCCGGAGGCCCACGATGTCTGCTCGACGGCTCGACCGCGGCGGCACGATGCCCGACCCGGTGCGTGCGGCCCATGCGGCGATCGCGGCCGGGGCCGACGGCATCACCGCCCATCTGCGCGAGGACCGGCGCCACATCCGCGACGCCGATATCGAGCGGCTGATGCGCGAGATCGACCGGCCGCTGAACCTCGAGATGGCGGCGACCGGGGAGATGCTGGGCATCGCGTTGCGCCTGAAGCCCCACGCCGCCTGCCTGGTGCCGGA
>NZ_LABX01000194.1 GCF_001043915.1 Methylobacterium aquaticum
CCCCCCCCCCCGCCGGCACCGCCCCGATGAAGGCCGCGAGCGTGCCGGATTCGAACTCGCCGAGTTCGTTCGAGGCGCCGATGAACACGGTGTTGACCGCCGCGACCCGGCCGCGCATCGCGTCCGGCGTCTCGCCCTGGACCAGGCTCTGGCGGACATAGACGCTGACCATGTCGGCCGCCCCCGTCACGAACAGGCAGGCCATCGACAGCGGCAGCGAGGTCGAGAGGCCGAACCCCACCGTGGCGAGGCCGAACACCCCGACGGCGAGCAGCAGCCGCGGGCCGACCTGGCGGGTCAGCGGGCGCTGGGCGAGAACGATCGCGGTCGCAACCGAGCCGAGCGCCGGCATGCTGCGCAGGAGGCCGAGGCCGAGGGGGCCGACGAGCAGCACCTCCTGGGCGAAGATCGGCAGGAGCGCGGTGGCGCCGCCGAGCAGCACCGCGACGAGATCGAGGGTGATGGCGCCGAGCACCACCGGCTGCGAGCGGATGTAGGTGAGGCCGGCGAGCAAAGTGCCCCAGGTCACGGCCGGCCGGGTGGTGACGGCGGCGGGGCGCGGCCGGATGCCGATGATGCTGAGGGCCGCGAGGCCGAAGCAGGCGGCGGCGAGGCCGAACACCACTGCCGGCCCGAGCGCGTAGAGCAGGCCACCCAAGGCCGGGCCGGTGACCGACGCGCTCTGCCACAGCGAGGAGTTGAGCGCGATGGCGCTGCCGAACTGCTCGCGCGGCACGAGCGTCGGCATCAGCGCCTGGCTTGCCGGGTTGGCGAAGGCGCGGGCGGTGCCGACCAGCACCATCAGGGCATAGACCGGCCAGACCGGCGCGGTGTGGGAAACGGCGAGCCCCATCAGGCCGAGGCCGGCGAGGGCCAGGAGCCCGTAGGCCACGGCCGCGATCCGGCGCCGGTCGTAGGTATCGGCGACGTGCCCGGTGACGAGCGCCCCGAGCATTGCCGGTGCGAAGCTCGCCAGCCCGACGAAGCCGAGGGCGAGGGCGCTGCGGGTGAGGTCGTAGACGAACCACCCCACCGCCACCGCCTGCATCTGGTAGGCGAGCCCGGTGAGGAAGCGGGCGCCGCCGAAGAGCCGGAAGTCGCGGTTGCGGAAGAGCGTCCAGCCGGACGGCGCGGGGGAGAGCATGGTCGGTCCGTGCCTCGCCCGGGCGGCGAGGGTTCGAGATCGGCGCCCGCCCCGGGCCGGGGCGGTGAGAGGATCAGGCGGAGGGGATCAGGCGAGGGCCTTGCGCATCAGCACCGAGAGGCCGAAGGCCAGGGCCGAGAGGGCGATCGCAATGGTGATGGACAGCATGCGCCGCGGCTGCTGGGCCGATTCCGCCCGGACCGGCTCGACGATCATGCTGAAGAACTCGATCTGCCGGTCGGCGATCATCCGCGAGCGCTCCCGCGCGGAGATCGTCGCGGCATAGTACTTCTCGGCGTTCTTGCGCTCCGCGTCGAGTTCCTCGAACTTCGTCAGCGTGGCCGACAGCACCCGGCGCTGCTCCGGATCCTGGTTGGCCGCCTCGCGCTCGATGCGCGCGATGGTCTCGTCGAGCTGGGCGATCTGTGCCTTGAGATCCTGGATGCTGCGACTCTCGTCACGCAGGTCGCGCTGGAGCAGGCTGAGCTTCACCGCCAGGTTGATCCGCTGGGTGCGGATCTCCGCGACCATCTTCAGGTTGGTGTCGTTGGCCTTCTGGGCGTCGAGCACGCCGTCGCGGTTGCGCAGGTCTCGCACCGCGAGCTGGACCTTCATCAGCCGCTCCTCGGCGCGCTTCATCTCGCGCTCGCTCTCCGCCAGCGCGTCCTTGCGGGCCCGGTCGGTGAGCTGATTCACCATCCGCTCGCTCTCGGCGAGCACGGCCCGGTTCAGCGCCAGGGAATCGTCCGCACTGAAGGCATTGATCGCGACCGAGATCAGGCCGGACGATTCGACGCCGACCTTCACCCGATTGCCCCAGTAGCGGACGAGCTTCTCGATCGGCTTCTCGGCATCGAAGCGCGAGTAGTGGTCGATGTCGTCGCGGGAGAACATCTCCCGCAGCGGCAGGGTGCGCTCGAGCGTCTCGACCATCGTCCGGCTCTTGATGTACTCGCCGATGATCATCGAGTCCTGGGCGATCATCTGGGACGGGATGCTGGAGGTGGTACCGACCGCGTCGGGCGTCGCCTTCTCCGCCCCGCCGATCGCCGGCCGCAGGGCGAAGCGCGCCTCGGTCACGTAGCGGTCCGACAGGTAGACGCCGAAGAACAGGGCGCTGCTTAAGGACGGGAGCACGAACAGGAACAGGAACAGCAACGGGGTGATGATGTCCCGGCGCTTCTGCGCCCGGATCGTTCGGATGGTCGACTTGTTCGGGTTCGAGAAGCGCGACACCCGGGCCGCCTGCCGCAGGGCCTCGCCGATCAGCCGGGAGCGGTCGGCGGGGCTGAGCGCCTTGCCTTCCGGGTTGCGGGCGTCGATCGTCATGACAGGGGGTTCCGGCTGCGGGCGGAGCCGGGGCACGGGAGGCGCCGGCCGTCAGGGAGGTCGGGATGGGATGGCGGGACGAGGCCGGATCGCACGGCGCTCACTGGTTGAGGCGCTGATAGACCTCGATTGCGTCATTGATGTCGGGATAGATCACCGCGCGGCCATTCGCCAGCACGATCCCCTGCTGGGCGTAATCCCGGATCGTGTCCATCGAGTGGGAGCACATGATGATGTCGGCATTCGCCCGCCGCTGGCTCCACACCTCCTCGCAGCGCTTGGCGAAGCGCGCATCGCCGACCCCGGTGATCTCGTCGACGATGTAGCAATCGAACGGGATCGCCATGCTCATGCCGAAGGCGAGCCGCGCGCCCATGCCCGAGGAGTAGTTGCGGATCGGCACGTTCATGTAGTCGCCCAGTTCGGCGAAATCCTCCACGAAGGCCAGCACCCGGCGGGGATCCTCGCCGTGGATGCGGGCCACGAAGATCACGTTCTCGCGCCCCGTCATCATCGGGTGAAAGCCGCCGCCGAAGCCCAGGGGCCAGGAGATGCGCGTGGTGCGGATCACGCGGCCCCGGGTCGGCATCTCGCAGCCGGCCAGCAGCCGCAAGGTCGTCGACTTGCCGGCACCGTTGATGCCCAGGATGCCGTAGCTGACCCCGGGCTTCAGGGTCAGCGAAGCCTGGTCGAGGATGATGCGGCGGTATCCGTCCGTCTTGTAGATCTTGGTGACGTTGTCGAGGCGGATCATCGGCGGGATAGCACGCTCGAGGGGGGGCGGCCGCCCTCCGCGCAGGGAGGACCGGCCGGGAGCCTGTCCGATCATGCGCCGAGCCGGCATCCGCACGGTTAACGAGACCGACCGACGCGGCCGGCATGGTCCACGTAAGCGGAAAAAGCGGCGAATCTGAGAAGCCGGCCCTTGCTGACCCCTCGCGGGCCTTTAGCCGGTCCTTCGCCGGCCCCGACCGGCTCTCCCGACGATCGCCGGGATCTTCAGGTTATTACAAAGAAGAAGCGAGGTGTGGTGCTCAAAAAAAGGCGGATTTTTGGATTAAACACCGACCTCTCTGCTGTCCGACAAGCTCACCGCCACGCTCAGCGTCGGCGCGAGCCTGTTCGACGACCGCTACGGCCTTGCCGGCGCCAAGCCGCGGCATCTCGCGGCCGATCGACCGCTTCCCTTGATGGCAGGCTCTACCGGGCGACCTGCTGCTGCAAGTCTGCGCCAACACCGCCGAGACCACCCTGCACGCCCTCCTCGGCGCTGCCTTCATCCTGACGTTGAGCGGCGACGAGCAGGCCGTGCGGCGCAACGCCCGCTGGGCGGCGCTGATCACCACCCTCGCCAATCCGGGGGCAGCCTGATCCTGCGCCGCGGCTACAACGACTCGGCCGGAAGCACCCCAAACGGGGCGACGCGACATGGGCCTGTTGTTCTGCTGCTACCAGGCCGACATCGAAGCCGGCTTCATGGCCGTGCAGAACCGGCTCAACGGCAAGCCGCTGGAGGAATAGATCAAGCCGGTCGGTGGCGGGTGCTTCTATGCGCTGCCGGGCATGCCGGAGCCCGACGGGTTCCGGGGCAGGGGATGCCGGTGGTTGCGTGAGCGGATCCGATGCCGCTTGCGACAGGTTTACCGGCTTGCTGGCCGTCCTGCCTTGACGGTTGGAAGACTGCTGGACCATCTCGGCGGAAACGACGCCGTGGGTGTGAACTTGTCGATCATCGATCGAGCGGGCTGTCGCGCACGTGGTCTCTAACCTGGCGGCGCAATGCCGCATGGGCCAGCTCTGGTATGGGCCGGCTCCGGTCACCTTTCCTTAACCATAAAACGCTCACGATCCCCGCCCATGACAAGGCCGGGGCGCGAGCCCCGGCCTTGTCATGGGCGATCGATCGCGCGCGATTCCCGGCTCAGCCGAGATTGAGACGGTCCACCCTGGTGCCCGCTCCCCGCAGCGATTCCGGGATCGCCGCGAAATCGGCATAGCCCGCCTCGCGCGCCATCGCGTCGAGGGCCTGGGTCTCGTTCTCGGCGCCGCCGGTCCAAAGAATGGCGCCGGTCGTGACCTGCCTGACTTGGAAGATGGCCATGAACATGTCCTCCCGTTGAAGGCTGAGATTCTTGTCTTCAACGCGGTCCGGCGAGCGGAAGTTGCACGGGATCGAGCGTTGCGGGTACACCCGTTCGGGTATAGAGAATGAACGTTCATTCTCAAGGCGCCCCCCGCGTGTCCTCTCAAGCCAGCCGTTCTGACGCCAGCCGGAGCCGTCTCGATCCGGCCGAGGAGCGCCGCACCCGCATCCTCGATGCGGCGGAGGCGTGCTTCGTGCGCCACGGGTTCCACCGCGCCACGATGCACGACGTGGCGGTGGAGGCCGGCATGAGCCCCGGCAACCTCTACCGCTACTTCCCCTCGAAGGACGCGATCGTGGCCGGCCTCGCCGAACGCGACCGCGCCGCGGTGGCCGACGACTTTTCCGGCATCGAGTCGGCTCCGGATCTGATGCCGGCCTTCGCGGCCCTGGCGCGGCGCCACCTCGCCGAGGCCCCGGCCGAGAAGGCGGTGCTCTGCGTGGAGATGTGGGCCGAGGCGACCCGCAACCCCGCCATGGCGGCGATCTGCCGGGACTTCGAGCGCGAGATCTCGTCGCGCCTGTCGGGTCTCTACCGTCAGGCGCAAGGCCGCCTGGCCGCTCCGGCGCCCGGCGCCGACCCGGAGGCGTTGGCCCGCCTCGCCATGGTGATGGCCGACGGCATCATGGTCCGCCGCGCCCTCTCCCCCGATTTCGCCACCGGCCCCGTCATCGACGCCATGCTGGCCCTGATCGGGGCGGCGCTCGAGGGCCGCTTCGACCCGACCGGCACGGAGCCGGTCTCTGCCTCGACCCATCCGGAACCCGCTCGATGATCCGCTCCCATCGCCTCGCCGGCGTTCCGGCCGCTCTCCTCGTCGCCCTCGCGACGGCTGCCCCCGTCCTCGCCGCCGAGACCCTGCCCGCCGCCGGCCCCGTCATCACCGGCGCGCCCGCGCCCGCCGTCACCGTCGCGGTGGCGGCCGAGCGCGAGATCGTCGAGCGCGCCGTCGTCACCGGCACCCTGGTCCCGCGCGACGAGATCCTGGTCTCGCCCGAGATCGAGGGCTGCCGCATCACCGAGTTGCTGGTGGAGGAGGGCGACCGGGTCGCCAAGGGGGCCGTGCTGGCGCGGCTCTCCCGCGAGATGCTCGACACCCAGCTCGCCCAGAACGCCGCCGCCATCGCCCGAGCGGAGGGTGCGGTCGCCCAGGCGCGCAGCACCATCGTGCAGGCGGAGGCCGCGCAGACCGAGGCTGCCTTGTCCCTGGAGCGCGCCCAGAGTCTGATGAAGTCCGGCAACGGCACCGCCGCGGTGCTGGAGCAGCGGGAATCGGCGGCCAAGAGCGCCGAGGGTCGGCTGTCGGCCGCCCGCAACGGCCTCGCCATCGCGCAGGCCGACCTCGCCCAGGCGCGGGCGCAGCGCAGCGAACTCGACCTGAAGCTCGCCCGCACGGAGATCCGCGCACCGGAGGGCGGCATCGTCAGCCGCCGCACCGCCCGGATCGGCGCCACCGCGAGCGCCTCCGCCGAGCCGCTCTTCCGCCTGATCGCCCGCGGCGAGATCGAACTCGAAGGCGAGGTGCCGGAGACCGGCCTGGCGCGGCTTCGCGCCGGGGCCCCGGCGAGCCTCGATCTCGACACGACGGAGGGGCCGGTGGCGGTCTCGGGGAAGGTCCGCGTGGTCTATCCGGAGATCGACCGGGCGACGCGGCTCGGCAAGGTCCGGATCGCGCTCGCGGCCGATCCGCGCCTGCGAATCGGCGCCTTCGCCCGCGGCGCCGTCGAGGCGGCGCGGCGCACCGGCGTCGCGGTGCCGCTGGCCTCGGTGGTCTACGGGGCGTCGGGCCCGACCGTGCTGGTGGTCTCCGGCGAGCGGGTCGAGCTGCGCCCGATCCGCACCGGCCTTTCGGCCGGCGGCGTCATCGAGGTCCGCGACGGCGTGAAGGCCGGGGAGGCGGTGGTGGCCCGGGCGGGCAGCTTCCTGCGCGATGGTGACCGGGTGCGGCCGATCTATCCCGCCCTGCCGGCGACCGCCGAGGCCGGGCGTCCCTGACGCCCGGTTCCCCGCGACACTCCTGATCGGTCCCGACCAATGCGCCTCAACGTCTCCGCCTGGGCGATCCGCAAGCCGATCCCCTCGATCGTGCTCTTCCTGGTGCTCGGGCTGCTCGGCCTCGTGAGCTTCCGCAGCCTGCCGATCACCCGTTTCCCCAACATCGACATCCCGATCGTCTCGGTGACGGTGACCCAGGCCGGCGCCGCCCCGAGCGAGTTGCAGACCCAGGTCACCAAATGGGTCGAGGACGCGGTGGCGGGGGTGAAGGGCGTCAAGCACGTCATCTCGGCGATCACCGAGGGCACCTCGGCGACGACGATCGAGTTTCGCCTGGAGGTGAACACCGACCGGGCCGTCAACGACGTCAAGGACGCGATCGCCAAGATCCGGATGAACCTGCCACGGACGATCGACGAGCCGATCATCTCCCGGGTTGAGGTCGCCGGCCTGCCGATCATGGTCTACGGCGCCTCCGCCCCCGCGATGACGCCCGAGGACCTGTCCTGGTTCGTCGACGACGTGGTGGCGCGCCAGATCCAGGGCCTGCGCGGCGTCGGCGGGGTCGAGCGCCTCGGCGGCGTCGCCCGCGAGGTGCGGGTGACCCTCAAGCCCGACCGGCTGCTGGCGCTCGGCATCACGGCCGCCGACGTGAACCGGCAATTGCGCCTGACCTCCGCCGACATGGCCGGCGGCCGGGCCGAGATCGGCGGCCAGGAACAGTCGATCCGGACGCTGGCCGCCTCCTCGACCCTCGACACCCTGGCGGCGACCACCATCGTGCTCCCCGGCGGGCGCAAGGTGCGGCTCGACGATCTCGCCACCTTGAGCGACGGGGCCGAGGAGCCCCGCACCTTCGCGCGCCTCAACGGCGAGCCGGTCGTCGCTTTCGCGATCTCGCGGGCGAGCGGCGCCAGCGATGCCTCGGTGGGCGAGGTGGTGGCCAAGAAGATCGAGGAGCTGGGCCAGGCTTATCCGGGCGTGCGCTTCGACCGGATCGACAGCTCGGTCACCAACACGATCGGCAACTACGAATCCGCCATGCACAGCCTGATGGAAGGTGCGGCGCTGGCGGTGCTGGTGGTGTTCCTGTTCCTGCGCGACTGGCGCGCGACGCTGATCGCCGCGGTGGCCCTGCCGCTCTCGATCTTTCCGACCTTCTGGGCGATGAGCGCGATGGGCTTCTCGCTCAATGCGGTGAGCCTGCTCGCCATCACCCTCGTCACCGGCATCCTGGTCGACGACGCGATCGTGGAGATCGAGAACATCGTCCGCCATGTCCGCCTCGGCAAGTCGCCCTACCGGGCGTCGATCGAGGGCGCCGACGAGATCGGCCTCGCCGTCATCGCCATCACGGCGACTCTGGTCGCGATCTTCGCCCCCGTCTCGTTCATGGGCGGCATCGCCGGGCAGTACTTCAAGCAGTTCGGCCTCACCATCGCGGCGGCGGTGTTCATGTCGCTCCTGGTCGCCCGCCTCATCACCCCGATGATGGCGGCCTATTTCCTGCGCGATCACGGCCACCACGAGGAGCGCGAGGGCCCGGTGATGCGGGTCTACAACCGCCTCGTCCTGTGGTCGGTGCGGCACAAATTCGTGACCCTGGTGGTCGGCCTCGCGCTGTTTGCCGCTTCCATCCTCTCCACCAGCCTGCTCCCCGCCGGCTTCCTGCCCAAGGAGGACGCGGCCCGCACCCTGATGGTGGTCGAGTTGCCGCCGGGCGCGCGGCTCGCGGACACGATCGCCGTCACCGACCGGATCGCCCAGCGCATCCGCACCCTGCCGGAGGTCCGCTCCGTCTTCGTCGACGGTGGCCGCCAGCTGCCGGGCAAGAAGGAGGTGCGGCTCGCCACCCTCACCATCAACCTGACGCCGAAGAACGCGAGGGCGCGCAAGCAGGCCGACGTGGAAGCGGCGATCATGGACCTGATGCGCGACGAGCCGGACGTGCGCTACTGGTCCCTGCGCGAGGGCGGCCAGCGCGACTTCACGCTGATCGTCGCCGGCGGCGACACTGCCCAGGTGACCGAGGTCGCCGAGCGGATGCAGCGCGAGGTCGCGGCCCTGCCGAACCTCGTCAACGTGATGTCGACCGCGCCCCTCGACCGGACCGAGGTCCGCATCCGCCCCAAACCCGGCGTCGCCGCCGATCTCGGCGTCTCGACCGACACCATCGCCGAGACGGTGCGGGTCGGCACGATCGGCGACATCGGCCAGAACCTCGCCAAGTTCAACGCCACCGACCGGCAGATCCCGATCCGGGTGCAACTGCCGATGTCCCTGCGCGGCGACCTCTCGGCCCTGGAGAGCCTGAAGGTGCCGGCGAAGAACGGCGCCTCGGTGCCGCTCTCGGCGGTGGCCGATATCAGCCTCGGCCGCGGGCCGACGGCGATCGACCGCTACGACCGGGCGGTGCGCGTGGCGCTGGAAGCCAACATGCAGGGCTCGGACGCGCTGGGCGAGCAGATCAAGCTCGCGATGAACACCCCCACCGCCCGCAACCTGCCGCCCGGCATCAGCTTGCGCCAGACCGGCGACGCCGAGGTGATGGGCGAGGTGTTCGAGGGCTTCGCCATGGCGATGGGCGCCGGCCTGATGATGGTTCTGGGCGTGCTGATCCTGCTCTTCGCCTCGTTCTTCCAGCCCCTCACCATCCTGTTCTCGCTGCCGCTCTCGATCGGCGGTGCGATTCTCGGCCTCCTGATCTTCAACCGGCCGATCTCGATGCCGGTGGTGATCGGCATCCTGATGCTGATGGGCGTGGTGACCAAGAACGCCATCATGCTGGTCGATTTCGCCGTCGAGGAGATGGCCCGCGGCGTCGACCGCGTCACCGCCATCACCCAGGCCGGCGCCAAGCGCGCCCGGCCGATCGTGATGACGACGATCGCTATGGCGGCCGGCATGGTGCCGAGCGCGATGGCCCTCGGCATCGGCGGGGAGTTCCGCTCACCCATGGCAATCGCGGTGATCTCGGGGCTGATCGTCTCGACCCTGCTGTCGCTGCTCTTCGTGCCGGCGATCTTCCTCTTGATGGACGACCTGTCGCGGCTGATGGGGCGGCTGTTCGGTCGCTTCGTCGGGGCGGTGGACGAGCCGCCGGAGCATGAGGACGTGCATCGGCCGGCGCCGGCGGAGTAGGGGCTGAGCGTACTTGGCGTCGGCGATCCGGCTGGCGGACGGTCTCGGGATCGGACGCCCGTCTGAGACCATCGGCCCAAGACGCCGACGCATCGGGCCGATGAATCATCTCGAACGTTCGATGCCACGCCAGACGCTTGGCGAATAGACGCCAGTCCCTGATGAGACAGTCAGGCTCATTGCTGACGATCGTCATGAACCAGGCGAGAGGCTTGTTCCCGCGCACCATCAGCCCGAATTCGCGATGGGTGTCGATCAGATAAGGAAAATGCTCAAAGCTATTTTATGTCACTTCGTGGTTCAAGCACCGCACGGGCCCGCAGCCCGTTGATGAACTATGAAAGCTTGATCGATGAGCCGGATCGACTTGAATTCTCGCCGCACCCGATCCATCGTCCCGATCGAGCCCGGCCCCTCACCATGAGAGCGCCCCGGGACAGAGTCGGTGCGGCGGCCGCGCAGCGGAACCCGGGAGCCATGATCTCCGACGCAGCAGGAACAAGGCGGAACGCGATCCGCCTCGATCGCCGACGCCAGCCGTGTCGAATTCCGGGCGCTCGCCTGCGACAAGGCCCGACACAGACGGATGTGAGGGCGCGGAGCCGGTCTGCTCGTGGATGGCCATCGGCTCCTCTCCAGCGACGGGAGCCCGCTACTGCCCCCGCCGCGCCTGCGCGGCGAACCTGACCGCCTCTTCCGCCGCCCGGAACAACGCCTTCGCCTTGTTCACGCATTCCTGCTGCTCGGAGGCCGGGTCCGAATCGTGCACGATGCCCGCACCCGCCTGGACGTGCATGCGGCCGTCCTTGACGATGGCGGTGCGCAGCACGATGCAGGTATCCATCTGGCCGTCGGCGCCGAAATAGCCGATGCAGCCGCCATAGGGCCCGCGCTTCTCGCGCTCCAGTTCGTCGATGATCTGCATCGCCCGCACCTTCGGGGCGCCCGAGACGGTGCCGGCCGGGAATCCTGCCGCCAGAGCCGAGAGGGCGTCGTGCCGGAGATCGAGGCGGCCCTCGACATTCGACACGATGTGCATGACCTGGCTGTAGAATTCGAGGAAGAACGAATCCGTCACCCGCACGCTGCCGATCTCGGCGACGCGGCCGACGTCGTTGCGGCCGAGGTCGAGCAGCATCAGGTGCTCGGAGCGCTCCTTGGGGTCGGCCAGCAGCTCCTCGGCCAGCGCCCGATCCTCCTCCGGCGTCGCGCCGCGCCGGCGCGTGCCGGCGATCGGCCGGATCGTGACCGCGCCGTCGCGCACCCGCACCAGGATCTCGGGCGACGAGCACACGATCTGGAAGGCGCCGAAATCGAGGTAGCAGAGGAACGGCGCCGGGTTGACCCGGCGCAGCGCCCGGTAGAGCGCCAGGGCGGGGAGGGCGAAGGGCGCCTCGAAGCGCTGCGATAGCACCACCTGGAAGATGTCGCCGGCCGCGATGTACGCCTTGGCCCGCGCCACCATGCCGAGGAACTCGTCGGGCGCGATGTTCGAGACCTGGGCGGGGGCCGGGATCTCGGTCGGGCTCTGCCGTGCCTCGACCGGCAGCGGGCCTTCCAGCGCGTCGGCGGCGCGCTCCAGCCGCGCGAGCGCCGCCTCGTAGGCGGCCCGCGCGGGCAGGCCGGGGACGGGGCGGATCGGCGCCACCAGGGCGATCTCGTCGCGCACGGCGTCGAAGATCACCATCACGGTCGGGCGGACCAGGATCGCGTCCGGCACCCCGATCGGGTCGGGATGGGGCGCGTCGAGCCGCTCCATCTCCCGCACCATGTCGTAGCCGAGATAGCCGAACAGGCCGGCCGCCATCGGGGGCAGGCCGGGTTCGGGCGGGATCGCGCTCTCGGCGATCAGCGCCCGCAGGCTGTCGAGGGGCGGGGCGTCCTCGGGAGAGAAAGCCGCGAGGTCCGGCACCCGGGCGCGCTCGGCCCGGCCGCCGGCGCAGCGCCAGATCAGGTCGGGATCGAGCCCGATCATCGAGTAGCGGCCGCGCACGGCGCCGCCCTCGACCGATTCGAGCAGGAAGGCCGCGCCTTCGCGGCCGGCCTTGAGCTTCAGGAAGGCGGCGACCGGCGTCTCGAGATCGGCCACCAGGGTGGTGCGCAGGAGGACCGGGCGGCCCGATGCGTAGGCCGCCGCGGCGGCCTCGGGGGAGGGAGCGACCAGCACGGGATCAGTACTCGCCGCCGATGGCGCGGCGGAACGCGCCCTCGTTGACCGAGACGCCGGCCTGCTTCTGCACGTCGGCGATGTACTCGGCCAGGATGTCGTCGGCGAGCGCGGTGCGATACTGCTGCTCCACTGCGAGTGCACCCTGGGCGCTCGGCACGAAGGCCGGCACCGTGGCGCTCGTCACCCGGAACACCACCCGGGCGGTCTCCTCGCCGGCGGCGGTGCCGGCCTTGCCCACCGGGGTCGTGAAGACGCGGGCGACGCCCTCGGTCGAGAGGCCGTCGCGGCCGCGGCCGCGGGCGATGTCGGTGGCGGTCTTCGCGTCCTGGCCGAGGGACTTCGCCACTTCGTCGATCGCCTCGCCCTTGTCGAGCCGCTCGGTCGCCTCCCGGGCCTTGGCGGCGAGGCGCCGGGCGATCTCGTCGGCCCTCCACTGGGCCACCACAGCGTCGCGGACCTCGGCCAGCGGCTTGTCGTGGGCCGGGTCGACCTTGGTCACGTCGTACCAGACATAGCCGCCCGAACGGGTGCGCAGGGCCTCGTTGTCGGCGCCCATGTCGCTGCGGAAGATCGCCGACAGCGTCGCATCCTTGTCGGGAATGGCGTCCACCGCCTTGCCCTGAGGATCGCGCCCCTGCGCGTCGACGGCCGGCACGGTGACGAGGCTCAGGCCCTGCTCGCGGGCGATGTCGGCCAAGGGCTTGGCGCCGGCGCGCTGGTCCTCGATCGCGTCGTGGACCTTCTCGAGCCCGTCCCGGGCCTTGTCGAGGGCAACCTCCCGGCGCACCTCGGCGGCCACCTCCTCGAAGGCTTTTCGGGCGCCGGGCTGCACCGCAGTCACCCGCAGCAGCACCGTGCCGAAGCGGCCCTTGACCGGCTCGCTGACGGCGTTCGGCTCGGCCGCGAAGGCGGCGTCGGCGACCGCCGGGTCGAACAGCTCGGACTTGGCGAAGGTGCCGAGATCGAGCGCCTTGGCGTCGAGGCCGCGCTCGGTCGCGACCTGCTCGAAGGTGATCTCGCCGCTGCGCAGGCGGGCGAGCGCCGCCGCCGCGTCGGCGTCGTTCGGGAACACGATTTGCTGGATCGTGCGCTTCTCCGGGGTTCCGAAACGGCTCTTCTCGGACTCGTAGCGGGCGCGGGCCTCAGGCTCGGTCACGGCGTCGGGCTTGGCCAGGGTCGCGGGATCGAGGACGAGGAGATTCACGCTGCGGACTTCCGGCGCCCGGAACGCGCTCTTGCGCTCGTTGTAGAAGGTGGTGACCGCCTCCTCGGTCGGGGCCGGGATCTCGCCCGCGGCCGACTCCGGCAGCGTAAAATAGGCGGCGGCGCGGCGCTCGGCGGTGTAGCGGTGGATCGCCTCGCGGGCGGCCAGCGGCACCGGCAGGTCGGCGGTGATCGCCTCGGCGAGCTGGAGGCGGGCGGCGACGGCGCGCTGTTCCTGCACGAAGCCCTGCTCGGTCAGGCCGGCCTGGCGCAGGGTGTCGCGGAAGGTGCTGACGTCGAAGGCGCCGCTTGGGCCCTTGAAGGCCGGCTCTTCCTGGATCAGCCGCACCACCGCGGAATCGGGGATGCGCAGCCCGAGATCCCTGGTCTTCTGGTCGAGGGACGCCTCGGTGATGAGCTGGGACAGGACCTGCCGGTCGAGGCCGAGCGCCCGGGCCTGGTCCGGCGTGATCGGCCGGCGGCTCTGGCGCGACAGGCGCTGGATCTGGTTCTGGTAGGCGGTGCGCAGGGCCTCGGCCGGGATCGGCGTGCTGCCGACCGTCGCGACCGCGTTGCTGCCGCCGCCCCGGAAGATATCGGCGATGCCGAAGATGGCGAGGCCCGCGATCAGGAGGCCGAACACCACCGTCACCACGATCTTGCCGAGCCAGCTCTGGCTGGCGGCGCGGAACCCCTGGAGCATCGCGATCCTCAGACAAACCCATGAGGGCGCCTTCCGCGAGGGGACGCCCGGATCCGGCCGCGATACCGCATAAGCGCCGCAAGGCAAAGAGCGGCGCCGCCGCCGGTTTGCCGCCCGGCGGCGGACCTGTTACCCGGCAACGCTTGTGCATGGCACGCTCGTCGACGATCGGGGGAGACACATGACGACCGAACGGCCGCGCCCGCTGGTGGCGGGAAACTGGAAGATGAACGGCCTCACGGCCTCGCTGAAAGTGGCCGAGGCGGTCCGCGACGGCCTCGATGCCGGGCTGGCGCAGCGCATCGACGTGCTGGTCTGCCCGCCCGCGACCCTGATCGGCGCGATGGCCGCCGCGCTGAAGGGCTCCTCCGTCACGGTCGGCGGGCAGGACGTGCATGCCGAGGCGAGCGGCGCCTATACGGGCGACGTCTCGGCCGAGATGCTGGCGGATCTCGGCGCCACGGCGACCCTCGTCGGCCATTCCGAGCGCCGGGCCTATCACCACGAGACCGACGCCGACATCCGCGCCAAGGCGCTCGCCGCCCGCCGGGCCGGGCTGGTCGCGATCATCTGCGTCGGCGAAACCCGCGAGGAGCGCGAGGCCGGCCGGACCCTGGAGATCGTGCGCGGCCAGCTTGCCGGCTCGCTCCCCGATGGCACCACAGCCGCCGATACGGTGATCGCCTACGAGCCGGTCTGGGCGATCGGCACCGGGCTCACCCCCACGGCGGACGACGTCGCCGCGGTGCACGCACTGATCCGGGCGGAGCTGGAAGGCCGCCTGGGCCGGGAGGGGGCCAAGGTGCGGATCCTCTACGGCGGGTCGGTGAAGCCGTCGAACGCCGCCGAGCTGATGGGGGTGGCCAATGTCGACGGTGCGCTCGTCGGCGGGGCCAGCCTGAAGGCCGAGGACTTCTTGGGCATCGCGGCGGCGTATCGCTGAGGCATAGCCTCACCCTCATGGTCCCGGGGCCGCGCGCCGAAGCCCCGGGACGCATGACCATGCGACGGTTCCAGGCCAAGCTCAGGCGCCACGGGGCGGTGATCACGATGGGTCGATCGACCGGCGAGCGAAGGGGGCGCCCCGAGGAGGCGATGCGCTGTCGGCGCGAAGCCCCGAGGCCGCGCCTGCCAGCGCCCGGCGACAGGCAGGCGGGGCAGCGGACCGACCTCGACAGGATGGACGCCGGCCCGAGGGCGGCGAGACGGGCTGACAGGAGCGCCAATTTCGGCGACGCTGCGCCACGCCTGGCTAGGTTCTTCCGTAACCGGGGCAAATTCGCGGGCGGTCAGGCTGGGGTTGGCTGCCTGACCAGATCGGGCGAGAGGTGGGATGGGTGGCCCGTCATCCGGGATGCCAAGGCGGCCTGCCGGGG
>NZ_LABX01000195.1 GCF_001043915.1 Methylobacterium aquaticum
ACGTCGAGCATCTGCGGATGGATGGTGACGAGGAGCGCGGTCGCCGCGCAGAGCGCCGCGATGGTGAGGTAGCCCAGCCGCGGCGGGCAATCGATCACCACCACGTCGTAATCGTCCGCCACCTCGTTGAGGGCGAGGCCCATCCGGGCGAAGAACGGCGGCTCGGGATCGTTGGCTTTGCGCCGCGCCGAATGCATCGGCGCCTCGAACTCGAAGACCTCCAGCTCCAGGTCGGCCGCCACCAGGTCGAGGCCGGTGAAGTAGGTGTGGCGGATCACCTCGGCCAGCGGGCGCCGCTGCTCGCCGTAGCGGATCGCGTCGTAGATGGTGGGGTAGGGCTCGCGCTCGTTCTCGGGCCGGACGCCGAGCAGCGTCGACAGGCTGGCCTGCGGATCGAGATCGATCGCCAGCACCCGGTAGCCGCGCAGCACCAGGGACTGGGCGAGATGGGCCGAGGTCGTGGTCTTGCCCGACCCGCCCTTGAAGTTGACGCAGGCGATGACCTGAAGGTGCTCGCCCTTGGCGGGATCCCGGTGCGGACGGTAGCGGCGGCCGATCCGGTCGATCTCGTCGAGATGGGCGCGCAGGGCATGGATATCCGCCAGGGCATAGAGACGGCGGCTCCCCGGCGCGACCTCGGGCGGCGAGACCAGGAGATCGGGCGAGAGCTGGCGGATCCGGCTGTCGGTCACGCCGAGGATGCGGGCGACCTCGCCGGAGGTGAAGCGGCGCAACGTCTTCGCCTCCGACGGCGAGAACACCACCGAGGCGATCTCGCGCAGCTTCGCGCCCAGGATCCGGGCGTCGTGGCCCGCGATCTGGTTCGAGGCGGGCCCCACGGGCTCGCCCGGTGGAACATGCTGATTCATCGACTCTGACTCGCTCACGGTGAAAGGCTGAAATCGACCATAACACCGTAAGCGACGAATGAGGATTGCCGCGATCGGGCGGGTGGCGGACCGCGCAAGCCTCGCGCAAGCGTCCAAGCCCGGTCGAGGCACCTGTCCTGCCCGCGCACCAGCCCTGCCCGCATCGCGGCGCGACCTCGACTGCCTCGCCCATCCGGAGATTCCGCCCTTGCTTGCAATAGACACAGATCATCGCGTGTCCGATCTTGGATTTTCGACGTCACCCATGAAATCAGCGCTCAACTAGCGTCGGATCGCTAGATTTCGTCAATAACAATCCAGGCCCTCATCATTCCGGGCACGGCATCATGCGCCAGATGCAATACGGGCAGTTGCGCGTTTTCTTCGGCAACTCCATCGAGGGCCTGAGCCGCGGCGACGTGGCTCCCGCGACGGCGATCAAGTCCGGCGCGATTCTCGCTCCTTACGTGGCGCATCAGGTCGAGGCCGGCGTCACGGTGTCGACGGGGTGCTCACCAAGACCGCGCTCGCCGCCAATGTCGGCCAGGTGCCGATCGGGGTGCCGCGGGTGCAGCTCAATTTCGGCGCCGAATGGGATTTGCCGGGCGTGCCGGGCCTCATCCGGACCGGCGCCGTCATCGATACCGGACGCCAGTTCGTCGATACGGCCAACACCCAGGCGCTGCCGGACTGGGCGCGCCTCGCTCTCGGCCTGCGTGACGCGACCGTCATCGAGGGCCGCAAGACGACCTTCCGGGCCAACGTGCTGACCGTCACGGGCGCGAGTTCCCGGACCGGCGTCGCCTCGTTCGGTACGTTCTTCACGAGCGCGCCGCGCACCGATCTCCTGTCGATGTCGGTCGACCTGTGATGGCAGGGGAGGGGAGGCCCACCGGCCGCCCCGGCCTTCAGCCCTTCGCGGCGGTCACCACCACCTCGATCAGCGCGCCGCCGCCGAGATCCGCGACGCCGACGGTGGCGCGGGCCGGCAGGTCGTCGCCGAAGAAGCGGGTCCAGGCGGCGTCCATCTCCTTCTTGTGCGAGAGGTCGGTCACGAAGATCGTGGCCGAGACGATGCGCGAGGCGTCGGTCCCGGCCTCCTTGAGGTAGCCGGCGATTTTTTCCAGGATGTTCTCGGTCTGCGCGCCCATCGGCACCGAGGTGTCGTCCGCGATGGTGCCGCCGACGAAGACGAGGCCGTTCACCTCGACGGTGCGGTGCATGATCGGGGTGCGGATCGAACGGGTGATGGTCATCGGACTCTCCTTGAACGTCAGGTTCGGAAGCGCTCGATGCCGAGCGCGCCGATCCGGGTCTGGGTGCCGCCCTCGACGATGAGCTCGGCCATGACGGCGCCCGCGCCCGGTCCGAGCTGGAAGCCGTGCAGCGAGAAGCCGAACTGGTGGAAGAGGCCCGGATGCCGGGCGCTCGGCCCGAGGACCGGCAGGTCGTCCCTCGTCTTCGCCTCGATGCCCGCCCAGGCGCGCAGGATCTGGGCCTCGCGCATCACCGGAAAAAGCTCGAACACCGTGCGGGCGCTCTCGGCGAGGCGGCGCCAGTTCAGCACCGTCGTGCCCCGCTCCTGGTCCGGCACCGCGAGATGGCCGCCGCCGATCAGCACCGTGCCGTTGCCGAACTGCTTGAACGACAGCTTGCGGCCGCGCAGGATCACCACCGGGTCGATGAAGTGCGGCACCCGCGAGGTAATCATCAGCATCGGCGCCACGGTCTCGACCGGCACCGGCTCGCCGAGGGTGTCGGCGATGCGGCCCGCCCAGGCCCCGGCGGCGTTGACGAGAACCGGCGCCGCGTAGGTGTCGGCGCCGACATCGACCCGCCACAGCCCGTTCTCGCGGCGGATGTTAAGGGCCGGCTCGCCCTCGCGGACGATGGCCCCGAGTTGTTCCGCCTTGCGCCGGAACGCCGCCACGGTGCGGGCGGGCTCTGCCGCGCCGTCGCGGCGCGAGACGACGCCGCCCGGACAGGTCTCGGCCACGGCCGGCACGAGGCGGCGCAGTTCCGCCCCGTCGATCAGTTCCTCATGGGTAAAACCATGCCCGTGCAGGTCCGCGACCCGCTCGGCACAGGCCGCGAGTTCCCCGTCATCCTCCGCGACCAGCACCTGGCCGTGGCTCTCGAAGCCGCACTCGTCGTCGACGAGGTCGCCGATCCGCTCCCACAGATCCATCGAGCGGATCGAAAGGGGAATTTCGGCGACGTGGCGGGCGAGCTGGCGCACGCCGCCGGCATTCACGCCCGAGGCGTGGCGGCCGGCATAGTCCTTCTCGATCAGGACGGGCTTCAGCCCGGCCCGGCAGAGATGGAGAGCCGTGGAGCAGCCGTGGATCCCGCCCCCGACCACGATGGCGTCGGCGAGCACGGTCATCCGCGCACCACCGCCTCGGTCTCGGCCTTGGACTTCGGCAGGGCGGCAAGCTCGGCGAGTGCGATCGGCTTCACCGGCGCGCGCAGGCGGTAATAGCCGATCTCCTGCGGCGTCTTCCCCCGCGCCTCGGCCATCAGCTCGGTGACGGTGAGCCCGCAGAGCCGGCCCTGACACGGGCCCATGCCGGTGCGGCGATAGGCTTTGAGCTGGTTCGGCCCCGTCGCCCCGATGGCGACCGCCTCGCGGATGTCGCGGGCGGTGATCTCCTCGCAGCGGCAGACGATGGTGTCGTCGGCGGGGATGCGGAACTGCTTGCCGGGCCGGAACAGCCGATCGAGGAACGGCCGGCCGCGCTCGGCGCGGGCGAGTTCGGCCCGCACGCTCTCACGCGATTCGAGCTTGGCCAGGGATGCGGGCGCCAGCGCCTCGACCGCCGCGAGGGCAGCCAGGCGGCCGCGGAGCGCCGCAGCCTCGGCGCCGCCGATCCCGGCCCCGTCGCCCGCCACCGCGATCCCCTCGACCGAAGTCGCGCCGTCCTGGCCCAGCACCGGCAGCCAGGCGAGTTGCACGTCGTCCCAGGCATGGGCGACACCGGCCGCCATCGCCAGGTTGACGTTCGGCACCACGCCCTGATGCAGCAGCAGCAGCGAGGCCGGCAGGGTCTCCTCCCGCGCGCCCACCTTATAGGTGACGCTCGACAGCCGGCCCTCGCCGCGGGCCGCGAGATCGGTGACGCCGGAGACCACACTCACCTTGGCGCGCACCTCCCGTATCAGCGCGAGGCCCTTGCGGAGATACGGCGAGGTCGCGAAGGCGAGGGCGTGGGGCAGGGCGCCGACGATGTTCCGGCGCTCGGTGGTGTCGAGGATCCGGTCGATCCGGCCGCCGAGGCGCAGGATCTGCGCCGAAAGGAGCCACAAGAGCGGACCTTGCCCGGCGATCACCGTCGGCTCGTCCGGCACCAGGCCGGAGGATTTGAGCAGCGTCTGCGCGGCACCGGCGGTCATCACGCCCGGCAGCGTCCAGCCGGGAATCGGGAACGGCCGCTCCAGGGCGCCGGTCGCCAGGATCACCCGCCGCGCCGTGACGAAGGCCGAGCCGCCGCCGACCGAGACGCCGATCTCCAGCGCCGTGTCGAGGCTCCACACCGTGGCGCGGTGGATCACCTCGGCGTCGCCCTCGCGGAGCGCGCGGACCAGCGCCTCGCCGCTCCAGAAATCGGGCCCGAGCTGTCCGCGATCGGCGAGCGGGGTCGAGGTGATGGCGCGCCAGACCTGGCCGCCGGGTCCGGCATTCTCGTCGAGGAGCAGGACCGACAGGCCCGCCTTGGCGGCGGTGGCGGTGGCGGCGAGGCCGGCCGGGCCGGCGCCGATCACCACGAGGTCGTAGGAATCCTTCAGGGGTGCGCTCATCGGCCGATCTCCCGCTTGCCCTTCTGGATCTCGATCCGCATCCCGTCCGCCACCGGCACGAGGCAGCCCTGGCGGTTGCCGACCCCGTCGATGGTGACGAGGCAATCGAAGCACACCCCCATCATGCAGTAGGGCAGCCGCGGCGCCCCGCTGACGGCGGTGAGCCGGCGCACGTCGCGGCCGGAGGCAAGCAGCGCCGCCGAGACGGTGTCGCCCGCCCGCGCCTCGACAGGGGCGCCTTCGACGAGGATGCGGACGATGGGTCGGGTGTCGTGGTCGGATCGCTTGAACATGGGCGTCTCCGGGCCTGTCGGCCCTCGTCGAATCTCAATGGGTGGTCGGGGACCGATGGGACTGCCACCCTCCGGGTCATTCCGGGGCCGCGAAGCGGAGCCCGGATTCCAGCTCCTCAGTTCGTTCCGGAAGACGCTGATCGCTCTTCGTCCCGTCGTGCACGACCTGCGGTTCTGGATCCCGGGCTCCCGCCTGCGCCGAGCCCCGGGATGACCCTGCGAGGTGGAGCCGTTGCGGGTCCACGACGGGGTCTCGCCGATCATCGTCTCAATAATACCCGCTCCCCGTCCCGCTCTCCTGCGCGGCGAAGCGCTTGGCCGTGAAGGCGCCGACCAGGTCCGGCTCCAGGGCGCCTCCCGCCACCATCCGGGCGATCTCGAAGGCGTGGTTGGCGGCGAGCGTTACGCCCGAATGGCAGCAGGTCACGAAGGCGCCGGGATGCGTTTCGGACTGGTCGTAGATCGGGAAGCCGTCCCGCGGCATCACCCGGATGCCGGACCAGGTGCGAACGACGTTGAGCCGCGCCAGATGCGGGAAGGTGCGCTGCGCCCGGTCGGCCATCACGGCGTTGATGCCCTGGCGCATCGCGCCGTCGTCGAGCACGTCCTCCTTGCTGTCGCCGATCATCACCGTGCCCTCGTCGGTCTGGCGCAGGGTCGCCAGCGTGTGGGGCAGGAACGGCTCGGTGCGCTCGGTGACGAGGATCTGGCCCCGCGTCGGCCCCATCGGCGCCGAGAGCCCGACCATCGGAGCGAGGTCCTGGTTGGCGTTGCCGGCGGCGAGCACGATCTTGGCGGCGCGCACCTCGCCGGCCGGCGTCGTCAGCCGGAACTCCCCGCCCTCGCGGGTGATGGCCGAGACCGGCCGCTCGGGCCGGTAATCGACGCCGAACGCCTTCATCCCGGCATGGAGGGCCCGGTAGGTGCGCAGCGAGTTCACGTGGCCGTCGAGGGGGCAGAAGCTGCCGCCGGACACCTCCGGCCCGAGGCCCGGCAGGGCCCGTCCGGCTTCCGCTGCCGAGACCATGTCCATCCGGTAGCCGTCGGCACCGAGCTGGTTGTGCATCCGGGCGACGAGATCGGCGCGGCGGCCATACTCGGCCTCGCCGAGCGTGAGGTGGAAGCCGCCATTCTGCTGCAAGCACACGTCGAGACCGGTCTGCTCGCGCAACGCCGCGGCGAGGTTGGCCCAGCTCCGGGCCCCGCGCACGGTCCAGTCGGTATAGGCCGGCATGCCGAGCCCCTTGCTCTGCACCCAGACGAGGGCGAAGTTCGCCCGCGAGGCGCGCTTGGTGACGTCGCCCTCGTCGAGGACGACCACACGCTGCCCGAGCCGGCCGAGGCCCCAGGCGATGGCCGAGCCGAGCAGGCCGCCGCCGATCACGGCGACGTCGTAGTCCTTGGACATGGGAACTCCTGTACGCGGCCGCCCTCAGTGGCTTCCCTTGCCGGCGAGCACGCGGTCGAGGCCATAGAGGCGGTCGAGGATGGCGAGGAACGCCATGGTGACGGCGATGACGCAGGCCGAGACCGAGGTGACCAGCGGGTCGATGTTGTCCTGGATGTAGAGGAACATGCGGACCGGCAGCGTCTCGGTGCCGGGCGCGGCGAGGAAGACCGTCATGGTCAAATCGTCGAAGGACTGGATGAAGGCGAGCGCCCAGCCGCTCACCACCCCGGGCAGGATCAGCGGCAGGGTGACCCTGCGAAACAGCGTGAACCCGCCGGCCCCGAGCGACACCGCCGCCCGCTCCAGGGCCGGATCGAGGCCGGTTGCCGCCGCCAGCGTCAGCCGGAAGGCGAAGGGAAACACCACGACGATATGGGCGGCGAGCAGCGCCAGGAAGGTGCCGCCGAGGTTGAGCGCCGTGAAGAAGCGCAGGAACGCGACGCCCAGCACCACGTGCGGAATCATCAGCGGCGACAGGAACAGGGCCTGGAGCGCGCCGCGGCCCGGCACCGGATACCGGGTGAGCGCGAGCGCCGCCGGCACCGCGACGAGCACGGCGACGAGGGAGGACAAGGCGCCGAGCCCGAGGCTGACCCAGAAGGCGTGGACGAATTCCGGGTAATCGGCGATCGCCCTGAACCAGCGCAAGGAAAAGCCGTTCGTCGGCAGGGACAGAAAACCCTCCGGCGTGAAGGCGACGAGGCAGACGACGACGATCGGCGCCAGCATGAAGGTGACGAACAGGCCGTGGAAGGCGAGCGCCAGGGGGCCGTTGCGGCTCATGGGGACACCTCCGCATAGCGCCGCTCGACCAGCGCATTGGCGCCGACGACGATCAGGACCAGCCCCACGAGCAGCAGCACCGCCACCGCAGCGCCGAGTGGCCAGTTCAGCGTGTTGAGGAACTCGTCATAGGCGAGCGTCGCCGCGACCTTGAGCCGGCGCCCGCCGATGATCGCCGGGGTCGCAAAGGCGCTGGCCGAGAGCGAGAACACGATGATGGCGCCGGAGAGCACGCCCGGCATGATCTGCGGCAACACGATGCGGCGCAGGATGGTGACGGGGCCGGCCCCGAGCGACATCGCCGCGTGCTCCACCTGCGGATCGAGGCGCTGGAGCGCCGCCCAGACCGACAGCACCATGAACGGCATCATCACGTGGACGAGGGCGACGACCACGCCGGTCTCGGTGAACAGGAAGGGGAGGGGAGAGGAGATCACCCCGAGCGACATCAGCAGCTTGTTGGCGAGCCCGTTGGAGCCGCCGAACAGGAGCGCCCAGCCGAGGGTCCGCGCCACCACCGAGATGAGCAACGGCCCGAGGATCAGCAGCAGGAAGATCCCGCGCCAGCGCCCGCTCATCCGGTTGAGGATGTAGGCTTCCGGCGCGCCGAGCAGCGCCGTTGCCGCCGTGGTGATCAGGGCGATTCGCAACGTGCGCCCGAACATCTCGGCGTAATACGGATCGGTCGCGATCTCCTGCCAGTTCTTCAGGATCAGGACCGGCTCGATGCCCTTGTACTGGCCCCAATCGTGGAACGAGAGCAGCACCGTCATCGCCAGCGGCACCAGCACGACGCCGGTAAACAGCATCAGGGCCGGCAGGATCAGCCAGAGCGGGGCGCGGCTGGCCCGGAGCGCCGGGACGGTCGTGGGCGCGGCGGCCGGCAGCGAGGTCGTGGCGGCGGCGCTCACGCGGCGGCTCCGGCGCTCAGGCTCCCATCCCGGATGCTCATGTCGTCCTGGCGCCAGGCGAGGCGCACCGCCTCGCCCTCGCCGGGCTGGGGCAGGCCGTCATTCGGGCGCACCACGATCGCCGGGCCGCATTCGGTCTCGCACTGGAACAGCCAGTGATTGCCCTGGAAGATGCGGGCGGCGACCCGGGCGGGCAGACCGTCTTGCGCGAATCCGATCCGCTCGGGGCGGACGCTGACCGTCACCGGGCCGCGCACCCCCACGGGGGCCGGCGCGCTCCAGCCGCCGACGACGATCCGGGCGGGGGCGGCGCCCTCGACCCGGGCGGAAAAATCGTTGGTCTTGCCGAGGAACTGCGCCACGAAGGCCGAGGCCGGGCGCTCGTAGGTGTCCTGCGGCGTGCCGATCTGCTCGATGCGGCCCTTGCTCATCACCACGATCCGGTCGGAGAGCGACAGCGCCTCGCCCTGGTCGTGGGTGACCAGGATGGTGGTGGTGCCGAGGTTGCGCTGGATCTGGCGCAGCTCGATCTGCATCTCCTCGCGCAGCTTGGCATCGAGATTCGAGAGCGGCTCGTCGAGGAGCAGCACGCTCGGGCGGATGACGAGGGCGCGGGCCAGCGCCACCCGCTGCTGCTGGCCGCCGGACATCCGGCGCGGATGACGGTCCTCGTAAGCCGCGAGCCCGACCATCGCGAGCGCCGCGCGGACCCGCTCGGTGCGCTCAGCCTTGCCGACGCGCTGCATCTCCAGGCCGAACGCGACGTTCTCGGCCGCCGTCATGTGCGGAAAGAGCGCGTAGCTCTGGAACACGATGCCGAGGCCGCGCTTCGACGGGTGGACCTGCGTCAGGTCGCGGCCCTCCAGACGGATCGTCCCGCGGGAGGGCGTCAGGAATCCGGCGATCATCTGGAGCGTCGTGGTCTTGCCGCAGCCCGACGGCCCGAGCAGGCAGCAATACGAGCCCGAGCGGATCTTCAGGTTGATCCCATCGACCGCGACGGTGTCGCCGTAGCGCTTGGTCAGGCTGACGAGTTCGATGTCCACGCGCTCTCCCCTGGGCGGCTCCCGGTGCCGGACCAAAAAGCAAGGGGCGGGCCACGGCGCGGGTCGGGCCGGCGGATCGGGTCAGGCCGGCGATTCCAGCCCGCGAGCCTGTTGCAATGCGCCGGGCGATCCGCTATCCCCCCGCTCGTCTTCGGCGCACCCCGAACCGCCCGGCCTTGAGGCCGCGGGCGGCACGAGCGGCGCCGACGGGCCGTTGTAGCTCAGTGGTAGAGCGCATCATTGGTAATGATGAGGTCGGGAGTTCAATCCTCCCCAGCGGCACCATCCTTCACCGTGAGAGTCTTGAGATTCCGCTCGGTGTGTCTGACAGCTGTTCGACCCCTGTTGGGAGGCCAGCGCGGCACCGGCGCGCCGTTGTAGCTCAGTGGTAGAGCGCATCATTGGTAATGATGAGGTCGGGAGTTCAATCCTCCCCAGCGGCACCATTCTTCTTCTGAACAATGCATGTGTGGCTGGCCTCGCCTGTCTCGGCGGGCCCGCGCGTCCCGATCGCCCGTGATCCGCGAGGCCGAGCCGCCGACATCCGTCACAGCAACGGGATGCCGTTGAGCAGGGCCGACAGCTCGGATTGCCGGTGCACGCCGGTCTTGGAAAAGATCGCCTTGACCTGCGTCCTGACCGTGTGCCCGGACAGCCCGTGCCGGAGCGCGATCTCCGGGATGCTCATGCCGGTTGCGATGTCGCGGGCAATCTTGCTCTCGGCCGGTGTCAGGTCGAACAATCCTCTGATCAGGCGGGCGTCCGGCGCCGTCCCGATGGCCAGCGTGGTCACGACCATCAGGACGGAGGCGCGGCTGAAGAGATCGCGGGAGGCGCCCGCCATCGGCACCATGTGCAGGATCGACGGCGGGCTCTCCGCCGAGGCCGGGATGGGGATCGACCGGCCGGGGACGCCGGCCTCCCGGTTACCGGAGGTCGCCAAGGCCTCGACGAGCAGATCGTCGGACGGCTTGTGCCTGAGCCTGATCCGGCTGGGCCCATCCTCGATCAGGGTCGGCATCGCGTTCGCCAGGAGAGCGTTGCTCGCGAGAAGCTTTCCCGTGCGGGTCAGCGCGCCGGCGGCCAGCCCGAGCAGTTCGAGATTGTCGATCGTCGCGTCGATCCGGGCCTGGCTCTGGCGGGCGGCCAGCAAGGCGGCCCGGCACAGATGCGGTCTGAACGCATCGAGATGATCGGCGTGGTCGCGGCCGAACGGCCCCGTGCGATGCCGTCTCTCGATGTTGATGACCAGCGTGTCGCCGTTCGGCACCGCGATGGCGGTGCCCAGATGCCATCCGCCGCCCAGCCGCCGCATGTCCCGGTACATCGGTTCGGCCTCGATCTCCTCGATCGTGAAGAGATCGAGATCGGTCAGGAAGCCCGCATGGTCCCGCTTGACCCCCCGTTCGACCAGGGGGTTCCGCTCCATCCAGCCATTCGCCAGGAAATCGGTGAAGAAGTCGGAGGTCGCAGCGGACGCGGTCCACCGCGCCGCCTCGGGGGTCGCCGTGAACAGCATTCCGCCCCAGCCGCCGGTTCTCGCGGACAGATCGTCGAGGAGGCTGGGCCACAAGGCGGGGATGAAGGCGGCCTCGTAGATCGTGTCGATCAGATCGTCCGGTGTCCGGGTCGTCATCGTGTCCGCCTGAGAGGGTCGCAGCCGCCGGAACCTCCACGACCCCGGCCAAGAGGCCCAGCCAAGAGGACGGTGAGACGATATCCGGAAGTCCGTCCCGATATCGCGGATGGCGAGCCCGCGCGGTGGAGCCGGAGGCTCCCCATGCCGACCAAGCCGGTCCGTGCATCGCGAAGCCGATCCGACAGCATTGCCTGAAGCGACCGGTCGGCAATCCTATGGCAGGATCAGGCGCGGGGCGCGATCGGGCTATCGTCGGGATCCCGTCCGAAATGGTGGGGCACGTCCTGGCCGGTCACGCGCCCGCCGCCCGGCGGGTCGTCCGCGCCGCGCCGTCCCGCCCCTTTCCTCTCCCCCGCCATCAGGCTGGCCAGCCGCTCGACCGGCTGCGGCCGGCCGAACAGGTAGCCCTGCATCTCCTCGCATCCCTCCTCGACGAGGAAGCGCCTCTGCGCCTCGGTCTCGACCCCCTCGGCCACCACGCCGATGCCGAGGCTGCGCCCCAGGCCAAGCATCGCCCGCACGATCACGGCGGCGGAGGGGCGCTGCTCCAGCTGGCTGACGAAGGAGCGGTCGATCTTGATCGCGTCGAACGGGAACGCTTGCAGGGTCGCCAGCGACGAGTAGCCGGTGCCGAAATCGTCCATGGCGATCCGGATCCCGAGCGACTTGAGGCGGCGCAGCACCGTGAGCGCGCGGGTTATGTCCTTGATGATGACGGTCTCGGTGATCTCGATCTCCAGCCGGTCCGGCGACAGTCCGGTCTCGGTCAGGATCGCCAGGACGCGCTCGGGCAGGTCGGCCTGCTGGAACTGGCGCGGCGACAGGTTGACGGCGACCTTGAGCGGGCGCGGCCAGCCCGCCGCCTCGCGGCAGGCGGCGCGCAGCACCCACTCGCCGAGGGGCGCGATCAGGCCGGTCTCCTCGGCGAGTGGAATGAAGGCGCCCGGTGGCACCAGCCCGCGCGACGGGTGCTGCCAGCGCACCAGCGCCTCGCACCCGACGAGCCGGCCGCAGGCGGACCGGATCTGGGGCTGGTAGTGCAGCAGCATCTCGTCCCGCGCCAGGGCATGGCGCAGGTCGGCCTCGAGGAGGCGCCGCTCCGCCAGGGCGGCGTCCATGGCAGGGTCGAAGCTCCGGGCGGTGTTCCGGCCCTCCGCCTTCGCCTTGTAGAGGGCGAGGTCGGCACGCCGGAGGATCGTCTCCTCGTCGGTCCCGTGACCGGGAGCCAGGGCGACGCCGATGCTCACCCCGACCTGGATCGGCTGGTCGCCGATCGCGACGGGCCGGCCGATCTCCCGGATCAGCGCCTGCGCCAGCGCCAGCGCGTCGCCCGCGTCACCGACCGAGGCGAGGAGGATCGCGAACTCGTCCCCGCCGAGCCGGGCCGCCCGATCCTGCCCCACCCTCTCCTGCGCCGCGAGGACCGTCCTCAGGCGCTGCGCGACCTCGCGCAGCAGCGCGTCGCCCGCGTGATGGCCGAGGGCGTCGTTGACCTCCTTGAAGCCGTCGAGGTCGAGGCAGAGCACCGCGCAGGATCCGCCGGTCTGCGCGATGCCGGCCAGGCACTGCTCCAGCCCCTCGCGGAACAGGGTGCGGTTCGGCAGGTCGGTGAGGGCGTCGTGGGTCGCCATATGGGCGATCCGGTTCTCCGCCTCCTTGCGCACCCCGATGTCGCGGTGGGTGCCGACGAGCCGCATCGCCCGCCCGTCGGCATCGCGCCCGACGACCTTCGCGCGGGTGAGGAACCAGCCCCAGGCGCCGTCCTTGCGCCGCAGCCGGTGCTCGCCCTCGAAGACCGGGCTCTCCCCGACGAGATGCCGGCCGAGCAGCGAGAGGGTGCGAGGGCGGTCGTCGGGGTGGATCAGCGCCTGCCAGGTGCTGGAGCGGGACGGCAGCTCGCCTGGTGCGTAGCCGAGCAGGTGCCACCAGCGGTCCGACATCCAGGCTTCGCCGGTCGTGAGGTCGCAATCCCACAGGCCGTCGCTGCCGGCGTCGAGCGCCAGGGCCAGGCGCTCCTCGCTCACCCGCAGCGCCTCCCGGGCGCGGACGATGTCGTCGATGTCGAGCGCCGTGCCGATCCACTCGACCAAGGCCCCGTCGCGCAGGACCGGCACCATGACGATCTTGTACCAGCGGTAATCGCCCGACAGGTTCTTCAGGCGGGCCTCCGTCTCGAAGGTGCGCGCCTGAGCCGCCGCGACCCGCCACGCCGCGGCGATCGCCTCCCGGCCGTCCGGGTGATGCGAGGCGAAGCGCTGCGCGCTGGAGGTGACGCCCGGACCGAACAGCGCCTGGAACTGCCGGTTGGTGTAGACGGTGTAGCCGTCCGGGGGCATGACCCAGACCATCTGCGGGAGCGTGTCGGTGAGAGCCCGCATGCGCTCTTCGCTCGCCGCGAGCGTGGCCTTCTGCGCGCTCAGGACCCGGTTCATCTCGCGCAGGCGGTCCGCCGCCAGGGCCATGGCGGCACAGGCGAGCACCGCCAGGGTGACGGTGGCGATGCCGGCGGCGAGCCCGGCACGCGGCAGGGTGTCGGCGCCCGGGCCGGTCTGCGGATCCGGGACTATCCGCACCGCCGCGATGGCCAGGACGTGCAGCGCGGCGATCCCGAGGGTCAGCAGGGTCGCCGAGGGCACGAGGCTTCCGGTCTTTCCGGGGCGCGGCAGGGTCAGAAGGGAGCCGCAGGTCAGGGCGAAGCCGACCAGGACGGCCGTCCCCGTCAGGACCGGGTCCCAGGAGAAGCGGCCGGGCACGTGCAGGCTCTGCATGCTGATGACATGCACGACGGCGAGGCCAAGGCCGAGGAGCACGCTGGCGGCGACGCCCCGGAGGATGGTCGGGCTCCGGCGCAGAGGCGCCAGGGCCGCCAGGGCGCCCGCCACGCTGACGGCGAGCGAGGCGAGGATGATCGCCGGATCGTAGCGGATGCCCAGGCCCGGATCGTAGCCGAGCATGGCGATGAAGTGCGTGCTCCAGATCCCGGCCCCGGCCGAGAAAGCCGCCCCGGCGAGCCAGCCGAGCGAGCGTCCGCCGCGCTCGACGCGCGCCTGCTCCAGCAGGTGAAGGGCCGTGTGGCAGGAGAGCCAGCAGACCAGTGCCGCGAGGGGAACGGCCCATAGCATGTGCTCGGCCCTCGGGCAGACGAACGCACACTCCATCGTGTCCTGCAATGGCGTCGGTGACGCGCGCAACATGCCCCAGCCAAGCCGAACAATCGATCCTTTCGACCCCTCGAAGCGCCCGGATTGTGCGATTCCCGCGGCGGCCGTCGTGAAAGCCACGGGGTGATGCGGGGAGCGCCGGATCCGGGGTCGTTTCATCCGGCCAAGGGAGGGGCCGCCGGACGGCCGCTCCGATGGCCCTTCCGTCGCAGTAACGATTTATTAACCATGATGAGGCCAGTGATTCGGCCATGTACTCACAGCTTCGTCTCTACGGTTGGCGCCCCCTCGAAGCGGTCGGCCATGTCGTTTTCGCCCTCGCTCTGCTGACGTTCGGCCTCGTGTGCACCGGAGCGGATCTGCTCGGCGGCTGGGAGCACGCCGTTCGGCTCCTCGTGGGCCGGGGCTGATCCCGGGACCGGGCGCTCCATCGCCGCGGCCTCCCGAGCTGCGCCGCCCTCACGGATGTTGGGCGCATCGCTGTCCGGCGTGAGCCGGATCAGGCCAGGCCCCGGCAACCACGGCTGGCTCCGCGCCGTGGAGAATGATCGCCACCAGCTGTTCCCGGGCGAGCGGCCCGGCCCGCTTCGCAGCAGCGCCTCGGCCGAATGGCGCCTCATCGGCAGAGTATCGTATCCCAGGGCCTGGACGGGCTGCGGGGCGCCTGAGAACCGGATGCCGGCGGCCGCACGCAACGGTGAGGGGCCGCAAGAGGCTTGGTGCCGCACCGGCGCTTCAAAACCAGCCTGTGCGCGCCTACATCCCGAAGGCAAGGCCACGGCCCGGATACATGCCCGAGGTGAGCGATGGACTATGTCTGCGACGTCACGGGTGGAAAGACCTGGTTCCAGATCGAGACCGAGGCGGAGGCGATCCGCGAATCGGCCCTGATGGGCCACGCCGTCGAGAAGCACTTCCGTCAGGCCCGGGAGCGCGCCGAGGCGTCCTACGTGCCGCCCCCGGGGCCGTTCATCGAGCAGCAGATCGGGCTCAAGGCGCATCTGCGCCGGACCATGCCGCGCTTCTTCACCCTGCGCGATGCGGAGGGCAACGGGCTCGCCACCGCGATGATCCCCGGAGGGGCCGGCTGCCCGGTCATCGTCGGCGTCGGCAACCGCGACCCCTATGTCGAGCATGCCGAGGCGATCCGGGTGCTGGCGGCGCATCTCGGCCTCCTGCTGGAGCGCAGCCGCTGCTACCCCTACGGCCGGTGACGCCGCCTCGCACGGAGGATCAGGCGGCCTGGATCCGGGTCGCGAGCGGGACCGCGATCAGGCAGGTGAGGCCCGCCGCGGCGTAATCGAGCTGCACCTCGCCGGCGAGTTCCCGCTCCAGGCTGGTGCGGATCAGCCGCGTGCCGAAGCCGGTCCGGGTCGGCGGCGCCACGGCGGGTCCGCCGCGCTCGCGCCAGCGCAGCGAGAGGGTCTCACCCCCGACCTGCCGGTCCACCCCCCATTCCACCGCCACCTGCCCCGTCTCGACCGAGAGCGCGCCGTATTTCGCCGCGTTGGTGGCCAGCTCGTGGATCGCCATCCCGAGGGGCAAAGCCACCGCGGGGGTGAGGGAGACGGGCGGTCCTTCGAGGCGGATGCGGTCGGACCGGCCGCCGGCATAGGGTTCGAGCTCCGCCGACAGGATGCCGCGCAGGCCCGCCCCCTCCCAGTGGTTGGCGGTGAGCACGTTGTGGGTCTGGGACATCGCGAGCAGCCGGGCCTCGAAGCTGCCGGTGAAGTCGTCGAGGGAGCCGGCGCTGCGGGCGGTCTGGCGCGCCATCGACTGCACGGTGGCGAGCGTGTTCTTCACCCGGTGGTTCAGCTCGTGAATCAGCAGCTCCTGGCGCGCATCCGCCGCCCGGCGCTCCTCCTCCTGCCGCCGCAAGGCCGCGGCGGCGGCGGTGAGGGCGAGGCTGATCGCCTGCGCCTCGCGCACGGCGGAGGCCGGTGCCACCATCGGCTCGCCCCGGCCGAGGGCCGCGGCGGCGACCGCGAGGCGGCGCAGCGGCCGGGCGAGCAGGCCGGCGGCGAACCAGCCGATGCCCGCCGCCGCGGTGGCGACGACGAGGCCCCAGAGCAGGATCTGCCGGCGCAGGTCCGTGACGGCCGCGAAGGCGGTGCCCGCCTCCTGGCGCACCAGCACGGTCCAGCCGAGGCCCGGGAAGTCGCGGTGGCCCCGGGTCGGCCGGTAGCCGGTGAGGTAGCGCGTCCCGTCGGGCCAGGTCTCCGCCACGGTGCCGGAGTGGCCGGCCCGGGCGGCGGCGAGGCTCGGCAGCGCCGCCGGCAGGTCGGTGCGGCGCAAGCGCTCGGGGCCGAGCAGCACCGTGCCGTCCCGGGCGATCACCAGGGCGGCGAGGTCGTGCTGGCCGGCAGCGGATTCGCGCAAGGCCGCCTCGGCCGACTGGGCCCAGGTCCAGTCGAGATGGCCCGTGACCACCCCGACGAGACGCCCCGCATCGTCCCGCACCGGGGCGGCGATGTCGAGCACCCGCGGCGGGTCCGATGCGTGGCGGTCCGGCGCCAGGCTCGCGAGCAGCATGGCGTCGTGCACGTCGCTCACGAAGGGGCCCTTGCGGCCCTCGGTGAAGTAGTCCCGATGCGCGACGTCCTGCCCCTCGAGGGCGCCGGTGCTGGTCGCCGTGATCCGGCCGTCGGCATCGACGAGCACGATGAGGGCGTAGTCGGGATAGGTCTCCTGCGCCCGCCGCAGCAACCGGCGCTTGCGCGCCACCGGGGCGTCGGGATCGCGGATGGTGTCGTTCTCGGCCAGGATCACCATGTCGCGCCAGCGCTCGAACAGGTCGCGGTCGAGCCGGCCGGCCATGGTGGCGGCGAGGTCGCCCAGCTCGGCCTCGATGCGCGCCTCGAGCCGGTCGCTCGCCACCCGGGACGCCACCAGGGCAAGCACCAGGGTCGCCACCAGGCCCGCGGCCCCGAGACCGAGAGCCAGGAAGACGCGGAGCGGCGGCTGAGGCACGGGGCGTTCCGGGTCCTGACGACGAGGGCGAGGAAAGGCGGCGGCTCTCCTGCGATGGCCGGACAACCTTATCGCAAGGCCATCCCCGCGAGAAAGCCTCGCGGTTCCGGATCCGTCGCGAAAGCGCCGCGTCCCGCCGGCGCCGCGCCGGGGCAGTCATCGCCCGGATCTTGCACCGCCTGAACCGTGGCGGCCAAGGCGTCGATGGCGAAGGGCTTGGTGATCATCCGGCGCCCGTCGAGGCCCGGCAGGCCGATCATCGGTGACGACGCGGTCGATCCGCCCGGGGGTTTCGAGGAGCCGCAGGCCGGCCCGCCGGTCGCCTCGATCACCGCGTCGCCCGAGGTCCTCCCCCTCAGCACCGCCTCGCCGTGCCCTGGCTGGCGCACCGGCAGGCGGGTTGCCTCCCGGGTTTGTTGGCGCCCCATTCGCTCGCGGACGAGGCGGCCTGCGGCGCAATGACCGGTCGGGACCCGTTGCGTATCCCGCGTCGCAGCGGTAACCTCTTGATTATGTTGTAGTTTTCAAAAGTTCTAATCTGAGAGCGGTCAGCGGGAGCGATCCCTCGGCGCTCCGCGGATCGGGTGCTCCAGTCACGACATGATCGTCTGTTCCTGCAACGTGCTCTCCGATGGCCAGGTGCGCGCCTGCCTCAATCCCGGCCCGGGCTGCCCTCGCACGCCCGCCCAGGTCTATGCCTGCCTCGGGTGTAGTCCGAAATGCGGCCGCTGCGCCCGCACGATCCGGGGCATCCTCGATCGGGCCTTGTCCGAGGCGCATGCCGCCTGCTCCACCACCTGCGGGACGGCCTGCACGCTGAAGGCATTGACGGAGGAGGCCGCCTGAGGCCGCCCCCGCGCAGCACGGTCGCATCGCGCGACTCGGTCGAATGCCTGGTTGTGGTACGGAAGCCGGAAGATCACGTCCGGCTTCCGTGTCATACCAACGGTCGTTGGAAACGACCTGTGGTTCCAGTCTCGAATGTTCGTCAAGCTTCTGGCGTGGCATCGACAATTCGAGATGGGTCAACGGCCCGATGCGTCAGCATCTTGGGCCGTTGGTATGACACCTCAGGATGAAGTCGCGGATGGGGTGGATCGAGGACGGATCCCCTCCGACTCCTGACCGGCAGCCCTGTCGCGGGCCAGCTCCTCCGGCACCAGGGTGGAGGCGTCCTGGCGCGCCACCAGAGCGGCGAGGCGCACGGGCCGGTAGTCCCACGCATCGACCCCGACATCGCAGGAGCGGGTGGTGTCGGACAGCGTGCCGTGGGTGTGGCCGTAGAGGTGGCGGGCGCCGCGCCACAGGCCGGGCCAGGCCCGATGGGCGTAATGCGCCAGGAACAGGCGCCATTCGCGCCCGTCGTCCCGCAGGGTGAGGCGGGCGCTCTCGACCGGCGGGTCGGCCCAGGGCAGGTCGAGGACCCGGTTGCTGTCGTGGTTGCCGCGCACCAGACGCTTGACGCCGTTCAGCCGTGAGAAGATCGCTGCGCAATGCGCGCGCTCGGCATGGGCGGCGAAATCGCCGACATGCCAGATCTCGTCCTCGGGCCCGACGACCGCGTTCCAGTTCGCCACCAGCGTCTCGTCGTGCTGGTCGATCGAGGCGAACAGGCGGCCGCGCTGGCGCAGGATGTGGACATCGCCGAAATGCGTGTCGGCAGTAAAGAAGACGGCCATGAGCACCCGGTTCGTCGTGCGCGTCCGGTTCGCCAAACCTCCTGCGCCGAACCGGTCACGAATAGGCGCAAGAGGCAAGAACACCGATCTCAGCGGACGGGCACCCTGCCCCCCGCAACCGTGACGGAGGCGGGAGCAGACGGCCGGGCGGCACGGGGCGGATCGCCGCGCCGCTCGCGTCCGACGCGGAGGGCGTCGTGCGCGACGACGGCCCACTCGCCCGGGTTGGGCGGGCCCTCAGTAGCTCCGGCCCGCGCCGTAGCTGTAGCCGTCGCGCGGGCGCACGCGGGCCCCGTAATCGAGGTCGCGCTGGGCGCGGCGCTTGGCCAGCGCCCGGCCGGCGAGGCAGCCCGCCACGGCACCGACGACGCCGCGCTCGGCCAGGTAATGCCCGGCAATGCCGCCGATGATCGCGCCCTTGATGCAGCCCTTCGCTTCCGCCGCGCCGACGCCCATCAGCGTCACGACCGCCACCAAAGCCGCCTTCGCCACGTTGCGCATGATCCCTCCTCGCGCTCTCGCGATCCCCATCAACGGCCAGGCTCGGCCAGCGTTCCGTGGCGGCATGTCCCGGAAGGGCGATGGCCGCCCGGCCGGGCGGCAACGCCCCGTCCCGATGGCGCCAAGCCGGATTGGACGTCGCCGGATTGGACTTCGCCGGCTTGACCCGGACCATGGTCACCGGTTCTTTACCATCGGCTGCTATGACGGCCAAGCTGACAACCGAGGTGACATGTCGGGATCAGGCAGCCAGGGACCAGGCTCCGACCGGCCGCGGGGCGGCGACAGCCCGGATCTGTCCGCCTCAATCCGGCGCGACCAGCTCGAAGCGGTGCGCCGCAGCGTGCAGCACGCCATGCCGGTCAACGCCCTGCTGGGCGTCACCGGAGCCCTGGTCGCCGCCCATGCCGGGCTTGGCAGGGCCGGCCTCGCCTGGTTCGCGATGTCCTCCGCGGTCAATCTCGCCCGGTTCGGCCTGTGCCGGGCGCCCTGCCTCGGCCTCGCCGCTCCCGAGGGTGCGCGCCCCGGCCAGGCCCGGGCCGCCGCGCAGGCGATCGACCGGCACCTGCGCCTCGCCACCCTGGCGGCGTTCCTGTCGGGCCTCGTCTGGTCCCTGGTCGCGCTCCTGTGCGATGGCTACACCGCGCCCCAGGCGCTGTTCTACCTCGTCGTGACCTGCGGTATCACCGCCGGCGCGGTGACCCACGGCATGGCCTACGCGGCGATCCCCGCGAGCTTCATCACGCCGCCGCTGCTGACGGTCGCCGTCTGCCTCGCCTGGACCGGCGGATTCGACCGCACCTGCCTCGCCCTCACGGTGCTGCTCTATCTCGCGGCGCTCCTGCGCAGTGCGGTCGAGACCGAGCGTGGCTTCCGCCGCACCTCCCGCCTGAAGAACGAGGCGACGGCGCTCGCTCGGGCCCGTCAGGAGGCCCACGAGGCGGCGAGCGCACTCGCCGACGAGATGCGCCGGCGCGCCACCCACGACGGCCTCACCGGGCTGATGAACCGGGCCGGCTTCGCGCAAGCCGCGGAGGCGCGGATCCTCCGTCCGGGCCCCGCACCCTGCCTGATCCTGCTCGACCTCGACGGCTTCAAGTCGGTCAACGACGTCTACGGCCACTCGACCGGCGACCGGGTGCTGATCGAGGTGGCGCAGCGCCTTCGCCGCACCCTGCCGCCGGAGGCGCTGGCGGCCCGCTTCGGCGGCGACGAGTTCGCGGTTCTGTACGATCCCTCCGCGGAGGTGCCGCCGGCGGATCTGGCGGCAAACCTGGTCGCGGTGGTGGTCGAACCGTTCGAGAGCTTCGATGCCGGACGCCTCGGCGTCAGCCTCGGCCTGTGCCACGCTCACGGGCCCAGCCTGACCCAGATGCTGAGCTGCGCCGACGAGGCACTCTACGCCGCCAAGGCCGCCGGGCGGAACCGCTTCCGGATCTTCGACGAGAGCCTGCGCGGGCGCCTGGAGATGCGGCGAGACAGCGAGCGCGACCTCTCGCACGGGCTGGCCGAAACCGGCCTCTCGGTCTGGTTCCAGCCGATCTTCAGCGACGGCGGCCGCCGCATCGCCGGGCTCGAAGCCCTGGTGCGCTGGAACCACCCGACCCATGGCTGGATCCCGCCTGGCGAGATCGTGGCCGCCGCGGCCCGGTCCGGCCTGACCGAATCGCTCCTGCGCTTCATCCTGGAGCAGGTCTGCGGCCTCATGCAGGGTTTGCGGGCCGGCGGTCTGCGCGACGTCCGGGTGGCGATGAACGTCTCGCCGCGGGAGATGGCGCAGATCCCGGTCGACGAGATCGTGCTCGAGCGCCTGCGGGCCCTGGGCCTGCCCTCGTCGCTGATCGAGATCGAGATCACCGAGGAAACCGCCCTCGACATCGAGGCGGTACAGGACAAGCTCCTCGCCCTCTCCCGCGCCGGCATCTGCGTGGCCCTCGACGATTTCGGCATCGGCTACTCGTCGCTGGCCTCGCTGCGCCAGTTGCGGGCCGGCCGGGTCAAGATCGACCGCAGCCTCGTCACCGGCCTGTCGGCGTCCGACGACAAGCGCGGGCTGGTCCAGGCGGTGCTCGGCCTCGGCCGGACGCTCGGCCTCGAAGTGGTGGCTGAGGGCGTGGAGACCGCCGAGGATCTCGCGATGCTGCGCGCTCTCGGCTGCCCGTTCATGCAAGGTTACCATCTCGGCCGCCCGGTCCCGGCCGAGCAGGCGCTCCGCCTGGCCCTGGCCAGCCGCACGGACGCGGCCTGACTCGTTTCGGGCATCCGGCTCGCACGTCCCCATGGGGCTCCTCGCCGGGCTTCCGCCCTGGTCCGCTCACCAAGAAGAAGCCGCTCATGTTCCCGAAGCCCCACGCCACCCTCACGCCGAACACCTTCGCGTTCGAGGCTCTGCCCCTCGTCGCACCGACCGGCTTTCGCGAGTACGACGCCCGCTGGCTGTTTCCGAAGGACCTCAACCTGATGGGCGTCCAGGCGCTGGGCCTCGGCCTCGGCACCCTGGTCCACGAACTCGGCGTGCGCCCCGACATCGTCACCGGCCACGATTTCCGCGCCTACTCGGCGTCCATCAAGCTCGCGCTGATCGCCGGCATGCAGGCCGCGGGCCTGCGGGTGCAGGATATCGGCCTCTGCCTGTCGCCGATGGCCTATTTCGGCCAGTTCGCCCTCGACTGCCCCTGCGTGGCCATGGTCACCGCCTCGCATAACGACAATGGCTGGACCGGCGTGAAGATGGGCGCCGAGCGCCCGATGACCTTCGGCCCGGCCGAGATGGGCCGCCTCAAGGAGATCGTGCTCTCGGGCGCCTTCCAGTATCGCGACGGCGGCAGCTACCGCTTCGTGCCCGACTTCGCGCAGGTCTATCTCGACGACCTCGTCTCCCGCGCCCGCCCCCTGACGCGCCGTCTCAAGGTGGTGGCCGCCTGCGGCAACGGCACGGCGGGCGCCTTCGCCCCCGCCCTGCTGGAGCGCCTCGGCTGCGAGGTGGTGCCGCTCGACGTTGAGGCCGACGCCACCTTCCCGCGCTACAACCCCAATCCCGAGGACATGGCGATGCTGCACGCCATCGCCGACACCGTGACGGCGACCGGCGCCGATCTGGGCCTCGGCTTCGATGGCGACGGCGACCGCTGCGGCGTGGTCGACGAGCAGGGCCACGAGATCTTCGCCGACAAGGTCGGGGTGATGCTCGCCCGCGACCTCTCGCTCCAGCACCCGAACGCCCGCTTCGTCGTCGACGTGAAGTCGACGGGTCTCTTCGCCTCCGACCCGGAGCTGAAGGCCCGCGGGGTCGAGACCGATTACTGGAAGACCGGACATTCCTACATCAAGCGCCGGGTCAACGAGCTGAAGGCGCTGGCCGGGTTCGAGAAGTCGGGCCACTTCTTCTTCAACGCGCCGGTCGGGCGCGGCTACGACGACGGGCTTCTCACGGCGATCGCCGTGGTCGAGATGCTCGACCGCAACCCGAGTCAGAGCCTGTCGCAGCTCTACGCCGCGCTCCCCACCACCTTCGGCTCGCCGACCATGTCGCCGCACTGCGCCGACGAGGAGAAGTACGGCGTGGTCGAGCGGGTGACGGCGCGCTTCCGGGAAATGCACGAGCGGGGCGAGTCCTTGGGCGGGGCCGCGATCACCGGTCTCGTCACGGTGAACGGGGTGCGGGTCTCGACCGCGGACGGCACCTGGGGCCTGGTGCGGGCCTCCTCGAACAAGCCGGAACTGGTGGTGGTGGTCGAGAGCCCGATCTCGCGGGCGCGGCTGGAGGAGATGTTCCGCGCGGTCGACGGCGTGCTGCGGGAGAACCGCCAAGTCGGCGCCTACAACCAGACGATCTGAGGGCCCGGCGCTTCCCCGCCGTCCCCGATCGGCATAGGTCTCTTCCCGCGCCGCGCGCCCGCCGAACGGGCGCCGGCCGGGAGGAGACCCAACGCCATGCAGCCGATCCTCGACACTTTCGACGCCCGCGCCATCCTGCCGGAGGATGGCTGCGCCGGGGCGCTGGCCGGCCGCATCTGGCGGCCGGACCTGAACGGGCCGAGCATCGTGGCGGTGCGGCCAGGCGCGGGCGGCGTGCCGGACCTCGTCGACATCACCCGCGCCTTCCCGACCATGCGCGACCTGTGCGAGACGCCCGATCCGGCGGCGGCCCTGCGGCAGGCCGAGGGCGAGACGGTCGGATCCCTCGACGCGGTTCTGGCCAACACCCCGCCCGACACCCGCGATCCGTCGCGTCCCTGGCTGCTGGCCCCCATCGACCTCCAGGCGGTCAAGGCCGCCGGCGTGACCTTCGCGGTCTCGATGCTGGAGCGGGTGATCGAGGAGCGGGCGCGGGGCAACCCGGACGCCGCGGCGGCGATCCGCCTCGAAGTCGGGCGCCTCGTCGGTGACGACCTGCGCCGGCTGAAGCCCGGCTCCCCCGAAGCGATGGCCCTGAAGGCAGTGCTGGTGGCGCAAGGCGCCTGGAGCCAGTACCTCGAAGTCGGCATCGGCCCCGACGCCGAGATCTTCACCAAGGCGCAGCCGCTCTCCTCGGTCGGCTGCGGCCAGGAGGCGGGCCTGCATCCGGGTTCGCAGTGGAACAACCCGGAGCCCGAGGTGGCGCTCGTGGTCGCCTCCGACCAGCGCGTCGTCGGGGCGACGCTCGGCAACGATGTCAACCTGCGCGACTTCGAGGGCCGCTCGGCCCTGCTCCTCGGCAAGGCCAAGGACAACGCCGCCTCCTGCGCCCTCGGACCGTTCCTGCGCCTGTTCGACGACGGCTTCAGCCTCGACCATGTCCGCCGCACGGTGGTGAGCCTGGAGGTGACGGGCGAGGACGGGTTTCGGCTGTCGGGCACCTCGCCGCTCTCCGAGATCAGCCGCGATCCGGCCGACCTCGTCGCCGCGATGATGGGCGAGACCCACCAATACCCGGACGGCGCGGTCCTCTTCCTCGGCACGATGTTCGCGCCGGTGGAGGACCGGGGCGCGCCGGGCCAGGGCTTCACCCACAAGATCGGCGACCGGGTGGTGATCCGCAGCCCGGCTCTCGGCGCCCTCGTCAACCGCATGCGCCATTGCCAGGATTGCGAGCCCTGGACCTTCGGGGTGGCGGCGCTGATGCGCAACCTCGCGGCCCGCGGGCTCCTCGCCGCGTGAGACAGGAAAGCCCCCGGGCAACCGGCCTAAGCAGGCTTGCGTTGGCAGGCCAACGCCTCGCCCGCTTAGGTTCTTGTTTTGTCGCAGCTTTTTATCGCCGAACCGGTGACCACTTCGGCGAAATCTGCTTAGGCCGAGACGGCGTGACAATACTGTCACGGAAACCGTAGACGCCCGTGCCGGGCGAGCGTGGCCGGTTGCCAGGAATATAGCAATGGCTATACCTGATGACCGGACGTGACGGGGGTCAGCGATGCGGCGTGTGGGCGGAGCAGGGATCGGGGTGGCATTGGGGGTCTGGGCCAGCATGGCGGCGGCGGCCGACCTGCGCGCTCCCGTCGCTCCTCCTGCATCCGAAGGGCCGTCCTACGCCGATTGGTCCGGCCCCTATCTCGGCATCGAGGGCAGCGCCGGCGCCTCGTTCGGCAATTACGCCTTCGGGCCGAGCACCGTCGGGGGCCGGGCGATCCCGGCCTTCCAGAGTGGCGATTCGACCCGGCGCTCGGATACCGGCCGCACCGCCACCACGGCGATCGGCGGAGTGTTCGGCGGCTATAACTGGCAGACCGGCCCCTATCTCTACGGCCTGGAGGCCGATCTCTACGGCGCCAATCTCAAGCGCCCGGTCCCGTCGAACGCGCCCGGCTTCGGCTACGAGGGGATCGATCCGCCCTTCAGCGTGATTCGGGGCAAGACCGATCTCTACGGCGCGCTCCGGGCCCGACTCGGCTACTCGTTCGAGAGCTACCTCGTCTACGCGACCTTCGGGCTCGCCGGCGCCAATGCAAGGGTGCTCGCCACCTATCCCGACCTCGCGAGCGGCGCGGTCGCGACGGCGCGCAAGGACCTGTCGTTCCTCGGCTTCACCCTCGGGGCCGGCGTGCAATACGCCATCACCCCGAATCTCGCCCTCGGCCTCGATTACCGCTACGTCGATCTCGGCCGCTCCGGCCGCTTCGACCTCGGCGCCGTGCCGGGCCTCGGCCCGGTCTCGACACAGACCGCCTTCTCGTCGCACCAGATGATGGCGCGGCTGTCCTGGTCCCCCACCAGCCTCAAGCTGCCGGCGGAGGTGGCCGAGGACGCGCCGGGAAGCCGCGACACCGGCCGCTACTCGTTCCACGGCCAGACCACCTTCATCACCCAAGGCGTGCCCGGCTTCCGCGCGCCCTATCGCGGCGAGAACAGCCTGGTGCCGAACCAGGTCCAGTCCACCACGACGGCGACCCTGTTCCTCGGCGTGAAGCTCACGGACAGCACCGAACTCTACTACAACCCGGAATTCTCCCAAGGGTTCGGCCTGTCGCGCACGCTCGGGGTCGCCGGCTTCGTCAACGGCGAGGCGCAGAAGGCTGGGGCGCCGTTCCCGAAGTTGCGCTCCAACCGCTACTTCATCCGCCAGACCTTCGGCCTCGGCGGCGCGACCGAGGACGTGCCGGACGGCGTCAACCAGGTGGCGATGACCCGCGACGTCGAGCGGATCACGGTGGTGGCCGGCAAGTTCGCGCTCGGCGACTTCTTCGACGGCAACGTCTATGCCCACGACCCCCGGGTCGACTTCATGAACTGGTCGATCTGGGGCTCCTCGGCCTGGGATTTCCCGGCCAACCTCCCGGGCTTCACCCAAGGCGTGATGGTGGAATACAACCGGCCGGATTTCGCCATCCGGGCCGCCTACACCCAGGTGCCGAAGGAACCGTCGAACGACGTGCTCGACCCGCGGGTGTTCGAGCGCGCCGGCACCAACATCGAGTTCGAGGAGCGCCACGTCCTCCCGGGCCTCGACCAGCCGGGCAAGCTGCGCATCGGCCTGTTCAGCAATGTCGGCAACACCGCCAACTACCGCCAGGTGGTCGACCTGGCGCAGAGCGGCGTCTTCGACGACATCAACGACGCCGTCTCGGCCACGCGCCGGCCGCGGCGCAAGACCGGCGCCTACATCAACCTGGAGCAGGCGCTCACGCCGGATCTCGGCCTGTTCGCCCGGGCCAGCTTCTCGGACGGGCGCAACGAGAGCCTGTCCTTCACCGACGTCGATCGCTCGGTCTCGGGCGGGTTGTCGCTCAAGGGCACCGCCTGGGAGCGGCCCAGCGACACGGTCGGGATCGGCGGGGCGATCAACGGCCTGTCGCCGTCGCACCGGGCCTATTTCGCCAATGGGGGCTTGGGCCTGCTGATCGGCGACGGGCGGCTTAACTACGGCACCGAGCGCGCCTTCGAGACCTATTACGCGCTCAGCCTGACCAAGGCGGTGACGATGTCGTTCAACTACCAGTTGGTCGTGAACCCCGCCTATAACCGCGACCGTGGCCCGGCGAACTTCTTCGGCACCCGCCTGCACGCCGATTTTTGAGCCCGTGGTCGGTCGCATCCATACCAACGGTCGTTGAAAACGGCCGCTGGTTCCGTTCTCGAAGTTTCGCCAAGCCCCGACCGGCCGTCACCGCGGTCGGCCCCCGATGCCCGGGTCAGACGCGAGCGACGGCCAGCCCGCCCTCGTCCAGCAGGATGAACCGGATGCCGGCCGCGCGCAGGGCCGTGATCGCCTTGTGGCGGGAGCGGGCGCCCTGCCCCTCGGCGTTCTCCTCAAGGCGCCGCACCGTCGAGAGCGAGAGGCCGCTCGCCTCGGCCAGATGGGTCATCGACCAGTCGAGCAGTGCCCGGGCGGCGCGCAGGTGGTGCCCCTCCACCGCCTGCTCCAGCCCCGCCTGCACGAGACGCACCATCGGCGGATCGACGAGCGCAGCGGGGTAGACGAGGCCGTTGCGCTCGATGAGGTGGCCTCTCTCGTCGTGGACCGGAACCGACAGCACACGGTAGCGCTCCGGCTCGCGGTTCCGATGGTGGAGCAGCGGCGCCGCGTGGAACACGCCGCCGGCGTCGCGCCGCGCGATACTGTCGCGGAATGCCGCGCGCTCCTCCGGCACCACGTCGGCGAAGGGATCGGCTTTGATGTCCTCGATCGGACGTCCGGCGAACCGGGCCGCCTCGAGCGGGAAGTGGAAGGTGCCATCGAGGCCGACGGGGATGAACAGCATGCGAGCCGTTTCGAACCAAGCGCTTTGGCGGCGCTGGTCGGCGCGACGCAGCCGCAGCAGGGCAGCCGAATCGGTCACGTCGCACACCAGCCCGGCGGCGGCCAGCGGGAGGCCCTCCGGCGTCATGTGCAGCTCGGTGCGAATCGTGAGTGTGCGCAGGGTTCCGTCCGGCCGCATGATCCGGATCTCGCGTGCCGGCAGGGCGAGGCCCTGCCGCAGGTCGGCGGCGCTCACCAGGTTGGGTCGATCGTCGGGATGGACGAGGTCGACGAGCAGGGCGTAGCTGGGTAGCGTCCGCCCGGGATCGAGGCCGAGCAAGCGGAACAGGCCGGGCGACCAAGTCTGCCGGTCGGACGCGAAGATCCAGGCCCAATTTCCCGTCAGCCCGGCATTCTCCGTCAAGCGGAGGAAATCGGCGGGAGCGAAGCACAGGTCAGCCGCACGCATGGCGCCTCGGTGGTCGAAGCATCGCAACCTGGAATCCGCTTCGGCAAGAGAAGCTCTTGGGCCATACAGGCGATGCCGCGCGTGAAGGCAAGCCCGTCGATCGCACCCGTGGTCGCGGACGGCTCCCCTCGGCGGGGCGACCCGCAGCCCGGCACCCCCGGCATGGCTCCCGCCACCGCAACCGGTGTAGCCTGCCGGCGACGACGACGAGCCGCATGGGGCCCTGCGGCAGGATGGAGACGCCCGCATGACCGAGACCGACGCCCTCCGGCACCCTGAGATCCGCGAGGAGGTCGCCAAGCTCTGCGCCCGCTTCCCCGACGAGTACTGGCGCCGGCTCGACACTGACCGCGCCTACCCGACCGACTTCGTGAACGCCCTCACCGAATCCGGCTACCTCTCGGTGCTGATCCCCGAGGAGTATGGCGGCTCCGGCCTGCCGCTCTCGGCCGCCGCCGCGATCCTGGAGGAGGTGCAGCGCTCCGGCTGCAATGGCGCGGCCTGCCACGCTCAGATGTACACGATGGGCACGGTGCTGCGGCACGGCACGCAGGCGCAGAAGGAGCGCTACCTGCCGGAGATCGCCGCCGGCCGCCTGCGGCTCCAGGCTTTCGGCGTCACCGAGCCGACGAGCGGCACCGACACCACGGCGCTCCGCACCACCGCGCGGCGCGAAGGCGACAGATACATCGTCAACGGCCAGAAAATCTGGACCAGCCGGGCCGAACATTCCGACCTGATGCTGCTTCTCGCCCGCACCACCCCCCGCGACCAGGTGGCGAAGAAGACCGACGGGCTCTCCACCTTCATCGTCGACATGCGCAAGGTGCTCGGCCGCGGCCTGACCATCCGGCCGATCCGCACGATGATGAACCACAATTCCTGCGAGGTGTTCTTCGACAACATGGAGGTGCCGGCCGAGAACCTGGTCGGCGAGGAGGGCAAAGGGTTTCGCTACATCCTCTCGGGCATGAATGCCGAGCGGCTGCTGATCGCCGCCGAATGCATCGGCGACGCCAAGTGGTTCATCGCCAAAGCCTCGGCTTACGCCCGCGAGCGCCAGGTCTTCGGCCGGCCGATCGGCCAGAACCAGGGCATCCAGTTCCCGATCGCCAAAGCCTATGCCAACATGCGCGCCGCCGAGCTGATGGTGCAGGAGGGTCTGCGCCTCTACGAGGCCGGGGCCAATCCGGGGGCGGAGGCCAACATGGCCAAGATGCTCGCCGCCGACGCCTCGTTCGAGGCGGCCAATGCCTGCATCCAGACCTTCGGCGGCTTCGGCTTCGCCGAGGAATACGATGTCGAGCGCAAGTTCCGCGAGACCCGGCTCTACCAGGTGGCGCCGATCTCGACGAACCTGATCCTGTCCTACATCGCCGAGCACGTGCTGGGGATGCCGCGCTCGTATTGACGGCCATGGCCGCCCCTGGCGCCGGGCGCCCGGCCCGGCCATAGGGGCGGCCCATGACCACCGATCTCGTGCCGCTCCTGTTCCTGCCCGGGCTCCTCAACGACGCCGTCCTGTGGCGCGCGCCGATCGACGGCCTCGCCGACCGGGCCGCCGCCGCGGTGGCGGACCTGACCCTCGACGACAGCGTCGCCGCAATGGCGCGCCGGGCGCTCGCGGTCGCGCCGCCGCATTTCGGCCTGGTCGCCCTGTCGATGGGCGGCTACGTCGCCTTCGAGATCCTGCGCCAGGCGCCCGAGCGGGTGACCCGTGTCGCCCTGTTCGACACCTCGGCCGCTCCGGAGACCGAGGCGCGCGCCGCGACGCGGCGCCAGGGCATGGACCAGCTCAAGGTCGGACGCTTTGCCGGCGTCACCACGCGGCTCCTGCCGACGCTTATCCACGCCTCTCACGTGCATGGGCCGGTGGGCGAGGCCGTGAAGGCCATGGCCGAGCGGGTCGGCGGCGCGGCCTTCCTGCGCCAGCAGCGGGCGATTCTCGACCGGCCTGACAGCCGCCCGACCCTGGCGGCGATCCGGGTGCCGACCCTGGTGGCGGTGGGGGCGGACGACCGGCTCACGCCACCGGCTTTGGCCCGCGAGATCCATGACGGCATCGCCGGCTCGCGCCTGCACGTCCTGCCGGATTGCGGCCACCTGCCGCCGCTGGAGCGGCCGGACGCGGTGAGCGCGCTGCTGCGGGAGTGGCTGGCGGCGTGATACCACCGGTCGCGGACAACGGCGTTTGGTTCCGTTCACAGGACACGACAGCACTTGAGGGCGGTGATCCCGCCGCGTCGCAACCGCAAGGTCGCTCGTGAGCATGACCGTGATTTGTGCAAGGAGCGCGACCAGATCGAGCGCTTCGTCAACAAGCTGAAGCAGTTTCGGCGAGCGGCCACGCGCTATGACAAGTTGCTGGCCAACCAATACCATCGGCCCAAGATGCTGACGCATCGGGCCGATGAACCATCTCAAATTTTTGAGACTAAGACAAAGGCTTAGCAACAAAGGGACAATGGAACCAGAAGTCGTTTTCAACGACCGTTGGTATAAATGGGCGTCGTCACGCTTGCCGCCATCGCCATCTGGCTCAGATCGTCAATTCCTCTCCAAAGCCTAGAGCATTTTCCGACCAAGTGGACAACGGTTGGTCTCAGAAAATGCTCTCGCAGAGAGGGGCAAGGGCGCGGTCAATGGTGGGAGGGCTAACCCCCACCTCGTCCCTCAATACTTGCGCACCAGTGGCACCGCGACCGGAGCCGGCGCCGCGGCCGGAGCATCCCAGCGATACTTCAGGCCGACCGAGACGATGTCGGCGCTGGAATCGGTGACGCCCAGGAAAGCGAGCGGCGGGGTGTAGAGCGGCTCGCCCGGCACGATCGCGATCCGGTTGCGGCCGCCGACCGAGAACAGGTGCTGGTAGGAGACGTCGAACTGGATTTTTTCGTTATAGCGGTAGCTGGCGCCGACCGAGGCGAAGTAGCGGTCGCCGTCAGGCAGACGGGTCGAGCGGTTCGAAATGTCGATCGGCGACTGCTCGTAGGCGAAGCCGACGCGGCCGGTCCATTGCGGGGTGAAGTCGTACTCGGCACCGACCGAGTAGTAGAATCCGTTCTTGTAGTTCAGCGGCAGGGCCGTCACCGGCCGGCCGAGCGCCAGCGAGACGATCGCCGGCGAGCCGATCCGGGTCCAGTTGTCCCACTCGAAGCCGAAGTTCAGGCGGAAGTCCCGCGTGATCGCCTGGGTCAGGCCGACCGAGACCTTCTCGGGGGTGTTGAGCGAGGAGCGGACCTGGCCGATGCCGTAGGCCGAGCCCTCGATCTGGTGGTGGATCGAGGAGCGGTAGCCGACGCCGACCGTGGTGCCCTCGGAGAGCCGCGCCACCACGCCGGCGGTGAAGCCCCAGCCCCAATCGTCACCCTTGAGGAACGCGGTCGGGGCGAGCGGGGTGATGCCGGTGGCTTGGCGCAGCGTCAGCTTGAAGTATTCCAGCACCGGCCCGGCCGCGATCGACAGCCAGTCGTTCACCCTGTAGCCGATCACCGGGTTGAAGTTCAGGGTGAAGATCTTCGACGAGCGGCTGTAGGTCTGACCGGCCCAGACAGAGTTCGGCTTGGTGATGAGGCCGAACGGGGCGGCGCCGGACAGGCCGATGAAGAGCCGGTCGTTGAGCTGATAGTTCGTATAGGTCGCCGGCAGCACCGCGGCCTGGCCGATATCGCCCGAGCCGCCGAGCCCGATCAGCGGCGGGAAGGTGCCGGTCGTCGGCGTGATGGTGGAGGAGGGCGCCACCAAGGTGGCGTTGAAGTCGGAGTTCCAGCCCGGCTTCATCGTGACGACGGCCGGGTTCCAGAACATCGACGACAGGCCGCCGGAGCCCGAGGCCGCACCCGCGAAGGCGAGGCCCATCGCCTGCGCGCTCTGCTCGCGCAGGCCGAACGCCCCCGCCTGTGCGGCGCCGCTCGCGCCGGCCAGCAGCAGCACCGATGCGCCGGCCAGCAGCGCCGCCCTCCTCGAACCCATCATGACGTTTACCTCGACACCCAAGCGTCCGTGCCGTGTGGCTTCTCTGAGCGCCCACAGCTTGGTCATGATGATGCGCCGGCATGCAGCCGGCAGGCAAGGCCGCGGCAGCGCTGCCGTTCCGTCATCGTGCCTTGCCGAATCATGCCGCTCGAGCGCTAATGACTGTCTTTATCAATAAAAACGATAATAATCAGAATATTGGTCGATGAACATCCGGTAGAAATAAGAATAGATTCGACTGTCTGCCCACGCGGCTTCGGCACCGTTTCGCCACAGATGTGACGAAACTGCAACGGATCCACAGCGGTCGGCGCGGCGTGCCGGCTTGCGGCGGACGGGCACCGGCGCCAATGTCCCGGCCCGCAGGGATCTTGCTCGGGAGAGGACCAATGAAGCTCGTGCGCTGGGGCGAAAGCGGGGCGGAGAAGCCGGGGCTCGTCGACCGGGACGGTGCGATACGCGACCTGTCGGGGGTGATCCGCGACATCGCCGGCCCGACGCTCGCCGCCGACAGCCTGGCGACGTTGCGCCTGATCGATCCCGCCACCCTGCCCACGGTGCCGGCGGGCACCCGGCTCGGGCCCTGCATCGGCCAGGTGCGCAACTTCATCGCCATCGGCCTCAACTATGCCGACCATGCCGCCGAAACCGGCGCGGCGATTCCCGCCGAGCCGATCCTGTTCAACAAGGCGCCGTCCTGCATCGTCGGCCCGACCGACGACGTGATCCTGCCGAAGGGCTCGGCCAAGACCGACTGGGAGGTCGAACTCGCCATCGTGATCGGCAAACGCGCTTCATATGTCCACGCCAACGAGGCGCTGGACTACGTGGCGGGCTACTGCGTCTGCCACGACGTGTCCGAGCGCGAGTTCCAGTTGGAGCGCGGCGGCACCTGGACCAAGGGCAAGGGCTGCCCAACCTTCGGCCCCCTCGGGCCGTGGCTCGTCACCCCGGACGAGATCGGCGACGTCCAGGACCTCGGGATGTGGCTCGACGTGAACGGCGAGCGGATGCAGACCGGCTCGACCCGCACGATGATCTTCGACTGCCGGCAGATCGTGTCCTACCTGTCGCATTTCATGCTGCTCGAGCCCGGGGACGTCATCACCACCGGCACGCCGCCCGGCGTCGGCATCGGGATGAAGCCGGCCCGCTTCCTCAAGGCCGGAGACGTCGTCACCCTGGGCATCGAGGGGTTGGGCGAGCAGCGCCAGACGATCGTCGCTTTCGACGACTGGACCGCCAAGGTGGCGGCCGGCCTGCCGACCAACTGAAGCGGAACGGCCCGCGGGCATCGACCCGCGGGCCCCACCGGCAACGCGACGCCGCAAGGGGCGACATCATGGACGTGCTCGTCGTCGACGATCACCCGATCGTGCTGCAAGGCTGCCGCCGGGTGCTGGAGGATGCCGGCGTCGGGACCGTGCACGAGGCCACCGGCATCGCTGCCGGCTACCGCCGGTTCCGACGCCACCGCCCCGACCTCGTGGTGGCCGACCTTACCTTCCAGGGCGCGTCCTTGAGCGGCCTGGCGCTGATCCGGCGGATCCGGGCGGTGGCGCCGGGCACCCGCATCCTGGTCTTCAGCATGCACGATGACCCGGAGATCGCCGCCCGCGCGCTCGAGAGCGGGGCGGCCGGCTACGTGCTGAAGGACACCGCCTCGTCGGAGCTGCACCTCGCCTTCGAGCGGGTGCGGGACGGCGGCACCTATGTCGCGCCCTCGCTCGCCGCCGAGGTGGCGCGGCTGCGCTGCGAGGCACCGGCCGCGCCCCCTCTCACCCCGCGCGAGCGGCAGATCCTGGCGCGCCTCGGCGCCGGCCGCTCGCATGGCGCGATCGCCGAGGAGCTGGGGCTCAGCTACAAGACCATCGCCAATGCCTGCACGCAGTTGCGCCGCAAGCTCGGCGCGCGGACCCTCGCCGACCTGATCCGCATCGCCCTGCGGGAGGCGACGCGCGCGCCGTGACCGACCCGGCCCTGCGCAGCCAACCTTGGCCGTCCAACCTTGGCCGCACCACGGCAGGGGAGCGGCCCCGAGCGACTCGGATCGTCCTTGGCAAAACAGTCAACCACTGTAAACCATGCCGACCCACGAGATCATCCCTGGCGAGCATACGCCAGGATATCTTTCATTTGACTGCTCCATAATCTCGCCTTCTTCCGTTTTATGTTGCGCCGCGTCAAGCAACAAAACGGGAATGCGAAATGGTTTCGAAGGCAAAGCTGGCGATCATCGGCCTCGCAGCAGCGGGCGCCGTCGGAGTGACGATACAAGCCAGCACGCCCGCCGAAGCCCAGTCCGGCCGTGCCTCCTGGTACGGGCCCGGATTTCAGGGCCGGCGCACTGCGAACGGCGAGCGCTTCAACACGCACGCTTTCACGGCGGCTCACCGCCGCCTCCCTTTCGGCACCCGGGTCCGGGTCACCAACACGGCGAACGGCCGTTCGGTGGTGGTCCGCATCAACGATCGCGGGCCCTATGTCGGCGGCAGGGTGATCGACCTGTCCCAGGCCTCCGCCCGGGCGATCGGCCTGTCGGGCGTCGCCGCCGTGCGCCTCAGCCGCCTCTGAACGGCGGCCGATCGCACCAGGACTCCCTCGTCCGGACATAGTCTTCGCCCGAGACGGCCGCCGATCCGTCCAGGTCTGGTGCCGCCTCGTCTTGAAGGTGCGCCGGTTCCGGACGGATCGACCGGTTCTGGCAATAGTCGAAGGTCGCGGCTGCCGCGCCGATTGCCGCGTCCTCTCAGGCCCACTTCTCGTTTTCCATAGCGGAAGCTTGCCCGCAGCCCTCAGGCTGCTACAAGCGTCGGCACGGCCGAGGCAAGCCCGTGCGGCCGGGATCGTCGGGCCGGCTCTCGCCTGCCGGCCCG
>NZ_LABX01000196.1 GCF_001043915.1 Methylobacterium aquaticum
CCACCCGGCGCGCCCGCCCCCCCCTCGGCGCGGCGGGGCGCGCGGCGCCACCCCCCGGCCGCCGGGCGCGCGGGGGCGAGCGCCCGGCGCGGCGGCGGGGGGGGGGCGGCGCGTCCGCCGCCGCGGGGGGGGGGGCGGGGGGCCCCGCGCCCGCGTCCGGTCCGCCTGCCCGGGCGGCCGCGGCCGGGGCGACCTGCCCCACCCGCCTCGCCGTGACCGCCGAGGCCGACGGGCTGATCATGGCGCTGGAGCACACGGACCGGCCGGTGCACGGGGTGCAGTTCCACCCCGAGAGCATCCTGTCGCAGCACGGTGAGACCATGGTGCGCAATTTCCTCGACCTCGCCGCGGCGTGGAACGCCAAGGGGCGGAATGCCGAGAGCCGGGGTGACAAGCGCGGCCGAGATGTGCATTGACGGAACCAGCCCGACACAAGCGCTGAGATCAGGCCCGTACTCGTCATGGACTCGTTCAAGCCCTACCTGGCGAAGGTCGCCACGGGCGCCGCGCTGACGCGCGAAGAGGCCCGCCGCGCCTTCGACCACCTGCTCTCCGGCGAGGTGACCCATGCCCAGGCCGGCGCCTTCCTGATGGCGCTGCATGTCCGCGGCGAGGCTCTGGACGAGATCACGGGCGCGGCCGGGGCTCTGCGCGAGCGCATGACCCGCGTCACGGCGCCCGAGGGGGCGATCGACATCGTCGGCACCGGCGGCGACCATTCGGGCAGCTACAACGTCTCGACGCTGGCGGCGATCATCACGGCCGCCTGCGGTGTGCCGGTGGCCAAGCATGGCAACCGCGCCGCCTCGTCCCGCTCCGGCGCCGCCGACGTGCTCTCGGCCCTCGGCGTCGGCATCGGGCTGACGCCCGATCACCTCGCCCGCTGCCTCGCCGAAGCAGGTCTGTGCTTCATGTTCGCCCAGGCGCATCACGCCTCGATGCGCCACGTCGCTCCCGTGCGGGTCGAGATCGGCACGCGGACGCTGTTCAACGTGCTCGGCCCCCTGTGCAACCCGGCCGGGGTGTCGGCGCAGCTGCTCGGCGTCTACGCGCCCTCGCTCGCCGAGCCGATGACCCGGGTGCTCGCCGAACTCGGCAGCCGCCGCGTCTGGACCGTCCACGGCTCGGACGGGCTCGACGAGATCACCACCACCGGCCCGACCGCCGTGGTGGCGTGGGAGAACGGCGCGATCCGCCGCTTCACCATCGATCCGCGGGAGCTGGGCCTGCGCCTGGCGCAACCGGAGGAGCTGCGCGGCGGCGATCCGGCGCACAATGCGAGCGCCCTGCGCGAGGTGCTCGACGGTGCCCGCACGCCCTATCGCGACATCGGGCTCGTCAATGCCGCGGCGGCCCTGATGGTCGCCGGGCGCGTCGACAGCGTGCAGGACGGCATGGCGCGCGCCGCCCAGGCGATCGATACCGGGGCGGCCCGGGCGGTGCTGGAGCGCCTGGCCGTCGTCTCGCACGCATGAGCCCGCCGCCCGGCGGCATCCCGATCATCCGACACGACCCCCGACACGCTCCCGAGGGGAGGACACGGCCTTGTCCGACACCGATACGACAATCCCCGATGGCGAGGCCCGGCCGCGCCCGGCCGACGTCCTCGCCCATATCGAGGCGTACAAGCGCCGCGAGATCGCCTCGGCGAAGCTGCGGATTCCGCTCGCCGAGCTGGAGAAGCGCGCCGCGAAGGCCGATCCGCCCCGCGGCTTCGCCGATGCGATCGCCGCGCATGTGGCTCAAGGTCGTTTCGCGCTAATCGCCGAGATCAAGAAAGCCTCGCCGTCCCGCGGTCTGATCCGCGAGGATTTCGACCCGCCGGCCCTGGCCCGCGCCTACGAGGCCGGCGGCGCCACCTGCCTGTCGGTGCTCACCGACGAGCCCTCGTTCATGGGCAAGCCCGAATACCTCACGGCGGCCCGCGCCGCCTGCGCGCTTCCGGTCCTGCGCAAGGACTTTTTGTTCGAGCCCTATCAGGTGGTCGAGGCCCGGGCCTGGGGCGCCGACTGCATCCTGGTCATCATGGCGAGCCTCGACGACGAGGAAGCCTCGGCCCTCGTCGACACCGCCCACGATCTCGGCATGGACGTGCTGGTCGAGGTGCATGACGAGGCCGAGCTGGCCCGGGCCCTCCCCCTCGGCACCCGGCTCATCGGCGTCAACAACCGCGACCTGCGCACCTTCACGGTCTCGCTCGACAACGCCGTGCGCTTGAGCCCGCTGGTGCCGCCGGACCGGATCCTCGTCGGCGAGAGCGGCATCGGCAGCCATGCCGACGCGCAGATCCTCGGCAAGGCCGGCATCCGCACGCTGCTCGTCGGCGAGAGCCTGATGCGGCAGGACGACGTGACGGCGGCGACGACGCGCCTGCTGTTCGGCGATCATACCTGAGATGCGGCGGAGGCGGTCAGAAAGCCGATCAGGGCTTCGTTGACCGCCTCCGGCTCCTCGTGCTGAAGCCAATGGGTCGCGTGAGTAAAGGACCGCACTGCGCCTTGGGCGCAGAGGCGCAGGCTCGCGGCGGCGAGGCCGCGTTCGAGGGCGGTGTCCCGCTCGCCCCACAACACCAGGACCGGCGGCCGGATCGGGCCCGGCGCCGGCTCACGGGGCAGGCGCAACGCCCGGTACCAGTTCAGCATCGCCGTGAGGGCTCCGGGCCGGCGCCAGGCGACGGCGTATCGGTCGAGATCCTCGGTCGAGAAGGCGCCGGGCCGGCTTGATTGCGTCAGGGCCCGGCGGAGCGCCGCGCCGTCGCCGGCGCTCAGCAGCGCCTCGGGCAGGACGGGGAGTTGGAACAGCCCGACATAGAGGCTCCGCAGGGCCTGGCTCGGATGGCGGCGGGCATAGGCGCCGAACAGGTCGGGATGCGGCGCGTTGAGAATCGCCATCCGGTCGAGCCGGTCGGGATAACGCGCGGCGACCCACCAGGCGACGACGCCGCCCCAATCGTGCCCGACGACGCGGAACCGGTCGTGACCGAGAGCATCGGCGAGGCCGACCACGTCCCCGGCCAGGCAGTCGAGATGGTAGGCCGCGATCCCCTCCGGCCGGCTCGACAGGCCGTAGCCACGCTGGTCCGGCGCCACCACCCGCAGGCCGGCCGCCGCCAGCGGGCCGATCTGGTGGCGCCAGCCCCACCAGGTCTCCGGGAAGCCGTGCAGCAGGAGGGTGAGCGGTCCGTTGCCCGGGCCGGCCTCGGCGACGGACAGGGTCAGGCCCCGGACCGGAATGCGCCGCGTGGCCAATTCGGTGCGCGTCATCGCGGAACTCTCCTGCGCGAGGCGACAGCAAGAGCCGAACGCCGCAGAAGGGCCGCGGGGTCCGGGCAGGTGACGCAAGGCGATGCGTTGCGTCGCGGCATCACCTGCGACTCGGATGCCACAAAGCACGAATCGGCCCTTGCCAGCGAAGCCGGCAGGGCTTAGCTATGAAGTGGCAACGCGGCGATGGCGTCGCGGCGTTGCTGCCCTCTTTGGGCGTTTCCTCCCTAGACTTGGGCCACACCTCGCGTGTGGCCTTTTTCTTAGGTGCGAGGGCATCTGTCAACGGTCTAGCTGGGTCGGATTCACCCTGTTTTGCACAGCCCCGCAGGGGCTTGCGCCGGGCGCGACCGCAGCCGGGCCATTCCGTTCACCATCCGTCACGCACAGGTGCGCAAGCGCACTGTGAAGGGCCGCCCGAAGCCCTCACCATCACACCGTCACGAGGCGAAGGAGGCACGGCGATGATCAGGGAAAGGCTCGACGACATCCGGTTCCTCATGACCCTGGCGATCGTCGCGATGGTCGGCAGCCTCCTCGCCAGCCTGCTCACCTGAGGCCCGCGACTCCGGTTCCGGGCAACGTCCCGTCGGCCCGGGGCCGGTCGTCTCACGCGGTCCCGGCCAGCAGCGCCGCGATGGCGGCACGATCCGGCAGAGCGTCGAACACGCCCTTGCGGCGGACCACGCAAGCCCCGCAGGCCGCCGCGAGCCGCAGGCTCTCGGGGAGCGGGCGACCCGCGGCGAGGCCGACCGCGAGCCCCGCCGTGAAGGCGTCGCCGGCTCCGAGCGTGTCGACCGCGTTCACCGCAAAAGCCGGCTGGGCCAGGGCGGGATGGCCGGTCCGGAAGGCGAGAGCGCCGCCGGCCCCGAGGGTGACCACGACGAGATCCGGCCCGCGGGCGAGCAGCGCCTCGGCGAGGACGTCGAGATGTCCGGGCTCCGCCGCGCCCTCTGGCACGGGCACGTCCAGAGCCGTGCCGAACGCCGTTGCCTCGACCGCATTGACGACGAGAATCCCGGTGCGTCCCAGGATCTCCGGTGACGGCATGCGGAACGGCGAGGGGTTGAGCAGGGTGGGCACGCCCGCCGCGCGGGCAATGCGGAACGTTTCCGCCACGACGTCGTCGCCGGCCTCGAACTGCGCCAGGACGAGGGCGGCCCGGCCGATCCGGTCCGCCGCCGCCCGCACCTCCGCCGGCCCGAGCCGGGCATTGGCGCCCGGATGGACGGCGAGGCAGTTCTCGCCCGCAGCGTCGGTGAAGCCGATGCCGGCCCCTGTCGGGCCCGGGACGCGGTGCAGCATGCCGGCGGGCAGGCCGGCACGGGCCAGGGCGGGTGCGGCGAGCGCCGCCAGCACGTCGTCGCCGATCGCCAGGAGGCCGTCGACCGTGGCGCCGAGGCGTCGTGCCCCGACCGCGAGGTTGAGGCCCTTGCCGCCGGGCTCGACCAGGAAAGCCTGTGCCCTCAGCGATTCGCCCGCTCGCGGCAGGCGCTCAACCGTGGCAGAACAAGCGACCACGAAGCTTCCGAGGACGAAGAGAGCCGGATCGGCCGCCCATTCGATGCTACCCTCGACGCTCATGCCCTGCCTCCCTCCCCTCGCTCACGCCGCCCCGGCGCGCGCTCCCCGGCTCGGCTGACCCGCCGATGTCCGACCGCTCGCTCGGGCCAGGCCCGGGCTCCCCTGCCGTGACCAGCCTGGTGCGGCTTCGCCACGATACCGCGAAGCCGCTCTACCAACAGCTGGAAGAGCAACTGCGCGCGCTCATCGAGGACGGCACCGTGGCCGGCGGCACGACGCTGCCGGCCGAGCGGCCCTTCGCGGAGGCGCTCGGCGTCAGCCGCACCACGGTGCAGCGCTGCTACGATTCCTTGCGCCGGCAGCACTACCTCACCGCCCATGGCCGGCACGGCTTCATCGTGGCGGCCGGTCGCACCCGGCTCAGCCCGGGCATGGACCGGCTCAAGGGCTTCACCGAGGAGATGCAGGAACTCGGCCGGGTGCCCTCGACGCGGATCGTCGAGCGCCGCGTGGTCCAGGACCGCTCGATCGCCTCGCTGTTCGGCCTGCCCTCGACCGCGCCATTCCTGAAGCTGGTCCGCATCCGCTGCGGCGACGGCATGCCGCTGTCGCGGGAGGTGGCCTGGTACGACCTCACGGCGGTGCCGGCCCTCGCCGAGGGCGATCTTGGCGGCTCGGTCTACGCCTTCCTGGGCGCTCACGGGGCGGCCCTGGTGCGCTGCCGCCAGACCATCGAGGCGGCGACGCCCGACGCGGAGGAATGCGCGGTGTTCGGCTTCACCCAGCCCCTGCCCTGTCTCCTGATCAAGCGCCAGTCCTATGCCCGGGACGACCGGATGATCGAGTATGTGGAAGGGCTGTTCCGCGGCGACGCCTATGCCTACCGGCTCGATCTGAAGGCCTGAACCGGGTGTGCCGCCTCGCCGGTCCCGCAGGCGACCGGCAATTGCACCGCCGCCACCAGGGCGACGAGTTGGCTCTGCTGCCGGGTCCCGGTCTTGAGGAAGATGCGGGCGACGTGGGTGCGCGCCGTGGTGACGCTGATGCCCAGCTCCGCCGCGATCTCGGCGAGGCAGCCGCCGCGGGCCAGCGCCGCCCCGACCTGGGCCTCGGCCCGGGTGAGGCCGAACAGGGTGCGGAGCTGCGTCTCGATCCACCCTTGCGCCCGCATCAGGCGAGCCACCACCAGCGCCCGGCCCGGCGCCGCGTCATCGACCAGGGGCGAGACGCAGACCGAGACGCCCGGCTCGTCCGGGCCGCCGCCGTCGAGCTGAAGGAAGCCGACCGTCTCCCCGGGCCGTCCGTCGCAGGCTGCCTGGATCAGGGCGTGAAGCCGCGCGCGGCCCTCGGCCTGTCGCGCCGCGAGGTGCCGGGTCGCCTGGGGCCCGCTCCCGTGACCACCCCCGGTCGCGGTCTGGCCCGACAGGGCTCCGTCGGGCCGATCGAGGAGATCGGCGGCCTCCCGGTTGGCGTGCAGGATGTGCCCCTGCCGGTCGACCACCAGCACGGCGAGGGCGAGCGCGTCGAGGGCCGCCGTCGCTGCCGGCTGCCAAGTGGTTGTGCCAGTGGTCATGCGGGCGGTCACGGCGCGCGGGTCCCGGTCACGCGGTTGCCGCGCCCTTCCCTCCTCCGCCCCTGGCATTCCGCCCCGGAGGCGCTCGTCCCCTCTGCATGCGTTCATTGTCGCCCCCCGGCAACCCGTCGCGGACGGCAGGGTCCCGACCCATCCCTATCCATATAAGTGCCAAAACCTTTGCGGCACAAGACTGCGCATGGCCGTTTCGGCCTCTGATCTAGACCACTCACAATTGATGCAAGGGGCGCTTGATGCTGGAACCGGAGACCGCACGCAGGGTGGAGGCCGGGTTTGGCATCATCCGTTCGGAGGGGATGCGAGCGGCCGGATAGCGGCCGCGGCCCGCCGGTGCCGGCGCGATCGGTCAGGCTGCTGAAAAGGCGCGGCCCGTGCCCGGTTCGACCATCGAGCCGGGTGTCGCTGCGGACGACGATCCGCAATTCGGACGGGTGGAAGGCAGGGTGATGACCGGTCTTCGTCCTCCGGGGCGAGACCCGGGACCGGTCCCGCTAAGCAGATTTCGCCGAAGTGGTCACCGAACCGGTGACCACCTCGTCACAATCAGCGTCGCGGCGCGGACCGACATCCGCGACCATCGATCAAACGGGCGCCCCGCACGCCTCGCTGCCGCCGTGCTCCGGCCGACGCGGTCGGGCGGGCGCGCCTCCGGCGCGGCGCGGGCGCCGCCAGATCAGCCGGCCGATGGCCGTGCCGGCGCGGCGGCAGAACAGGGCGGCGGCGAAGAACCAGACCAGGCCGAGCCAGAGGCCCTGCACGATGGCCAGGAGGCCGGAGCCCAGTACCAGGGCGCCGCGCCCGAGCAGGGCCAGGACCGCCCGGGTGCGTCCGCCCATCGTCTCGGACAGGCGGGCGACGCGGCGCAAGTCGTCGGCATTCTCGGCCACCGACAGCGCCTGAAGCGTGCCGCGGGCCCCGAGCCGCGCCTGGATCCGGGCCGATTGCTCGCCGACATGGCGGATCTCCCGCAGGGCACCCGGCCGCAGCACGCCCGTCGCGCCCTGGCGCAGGGCCGCGAGGTCGAGCCGGCCGGCCGCCGCGGTGGCGAGGCCCAACGCCTCCCGGTCGAGCGCCGCGCCGGCGCTGCGGGAGAGAAGCGCGGCGAGCGGACGGGACAGCTTGCCGGTCCGGGCGGCCAGCTTCAGGGTCGTGGTGCCGGCATGGACCGGCACGCTCGAGCCGAGGGAAACGATGGTGGCGCCGGTGAGCGCCAAGCCCGCGGTGGCGAGGCCGAGGAGCAGCGGGTCGTAGGTCTCGCCGCGGGCGAGCCGCCCGCCCTCGCGCCACAGGTCGCGCAGATCGCCATAGCCGACGAGGTCGCCCGCCAGCGCGCCCGCGAGGCCCGCCATGCCGGCCCCCTCCCCGCTGACGAAGCCGGTCGCCGCCTCGGCGAGCGCCCGGCGCGGCGCGGTGTCGGCGAGCGCCGCCACGGCGGCCCGCCGTTCGGGCGAGACCGCCACGCCCCGCTCCTCGGCCAGCGCCAGGAAGCTCTGCGCCAGGTCGTCGTCACCCGCCGCCACCGCGGCGTCGAGGCCAGCACCGATCCGCTCGGCATCGGCGACGGAGGCCAGGCGCAAGGTCGCGAGCGCCGCCGGATCGTCGGCCGCGGCCCGCAGGTGCCAGGCGCGGGCGCCCTCCGGCACCACGACCGGGCCCGACGCGGCCACCGCGCCGCCACCGAGCAGGAGCAGCAGCCCGGCGGCGCGCCGACGCCAATGCGGATCCGGCACGGGAATCCGCATGGTCCTAACCGGGCTCGGTCCGGGGAGCATGGCCGCCGAGTTCCTCGACCAGCACCCGGGTGTTCTCGGAATAATCGACCGGCACCGCCACGAGATGCACCCCGCCCGCCGCGAAGGCCGCCTCCAGCGTCGGCGCCAGGGCGTTGGTAGACGTCACGCGATGACCCGTGGCGCCGTAGGATTCGGCGTAAGTCACGAAGTTCGGGTTGCCGAAGGTCATGCCGTAATCGGGAAAATGGTCGACCGCCTGCTTCCAGCGGATCATGCCATAGGCCTGGTCGTCGAGCACCAGCACCACGAGATCGAGCTTGAGGCGCACCGCCGTCTCCAGCTCCTGGCTGTTCATCATGAAGCCGCCGTCGCCGCAGACCGCGAGCACCCGGCGCTCCGGATGGACGAGCTTGGCCATCATCGCCGAGGGCAGGCCGGCGCCCATCGTGGCGAGCGCATTGTCGAGGAGCAGGGTATTGGCGACGTGGGTGCGGTAGTTGCGGGCGAACCAGATCTTGTACATGCCGTTGTCAAGGCAGACGATCCCGTCCTCCGGCATCACCGCCCGCACGTCGTGGACGAGGCGCTGCGGCGTGACCGGGAAGCGGTTCTCCTCGGCCCGGTCGTTGATGCGGGCGAGGATGCGCTGGCGCATTTCCAGCAGCCCCGGCTCCGGATCGAGCCGACCGCCGAGCCGGTCGGCGAGCGCCGTGACGGTCGTGCCGATATCGCCCACCACCTCGGCGTCGGGATGAAAGACCTCCTCGACGCTGGCCGAGACGTAGCCGACATGGATCACCCTCGGGCCCCCCGCGACCCGGCCCATCAGGAAGGGCGGCTTCTCGACGGTGTCGTGGCCGATCGAGAGGATCAGGTCGGCGCTGTCGATCGCCTCGTGGACGTAGTCGCGCTCCGACAGGGCCGCGGTGCCGACATAGAGGTTCGAGCCGCCGGTGACCGCGCCCTTGCCCATCTGGGTGTTGAAGAATGGGATCCGGGTGCGGCGCACGAAGTCGGACAGGGGCTCGACCAGGCGCGGCCGGTTGCCGGCGGCGCCGATCATCACCAGCGGGCGGCGGGCCTGGAGGATCATCGCGGCGGCGCGCTCGATGGCGGCGGGGTTCGCCACCGGCCGCTCGATCGGGTGCGACGGCACCAGGGCGACGTCGGCCTCCTCCGCCGCGATGTCCTCGGGCAATTCGAGATGGACCGGGCCCGGCCGCTCCTCGGTGGCGATCCGGAAGGCGTCGCGCACGAGGGTGGGAATCGAGGCGGCCGAGACGATCTGGCGCGTCATCTTGGTGAGCGGGCGCATCGCCGCGATCACGTCGACGATCTGGAACCGGGCCTGACGGGCGCTCATGATCGGCTTCTGACCGGTGATCATCAGCATCGGCATCGCCCCGAGATAGGCATAGGCCGCCCCCGTGGTGAAGTTGAGGGCGCCGGGCCCGAGCGTCGAGAGGCACACGCCGGGCTTCCCCGTCAGCCGGCCATGGGTCGCCGCCATGAACGCCGCCGCCTGCTCGTGGCGGGTCAGCACCAGCTCGATCGTCGACTGGCGCAGGGATTCGACGACGTCGAGATTCTCCTCGCCCGGGATGCCGAAGATCCGGTCCACGCCCTCGTTCTCGAGGGCGGCCACCAGCAGGTCGGATCCTTTGGCCATCGGGCGCTCCTCCGGGCGTGCTCGTCGCTTGAGGTGGGGACGCCACTCACCCGCCGCAACGGACGGATTGCGCGCGCGGCCGGGCCGGGGCTGCGACAGCGGAGCCGTCACGCCCCCTACGATCGTTGCGTGACCGATTCCGACACCAGTCCATCGCGGGATCCCCTCTTCCACACGGGAGAGGGGA
>NZ_LABX01000197.1 GCF_001043915.1 Methylobacterium aquaticum
GCGGGCGAAGCGGCGCAGGCGCCGCAGCGCCAGCCGGAGGGTGCGCGCGCCGAGTTCGGCCGAATCGTCCAGGTCCTTGAAGGTGCGCTGGTCCCAGACCTTCACGGCCCGGAAGTTGCGGTTGCCATCCTGGCCGATGCGGATGCCTTCCGGATTGTCGCCATACGCGCCGAAGGGCGAGGTGCCGCCCGTGCCGATCCATTTCGAGCCGCCCTGATGGCGCGCCTTCTGCTCGGCCAGCCGCTCCTTCAGGGTCTCGAACAACTTGTCCCAGCCGAGCGCCTGGATCTGCGCCCGCTCCTCCTCGGTGAGGTATTTTTCCGCCAGCTTGCGCAGCCATTCCTCGGGGATGGCTTGCGGCTCCACCGCCTCGCCGACCGTGACCACGCCCTTGAAGACGCGGCCGAACACCCGGTCGAACTTGTCGAGGTTGCGCTCGTCCTTCACCAGGGCGGTGCGGGCGAGGTAATAGAAATCCTCCACCCGCTGGTCGGCCAGGTCGCGGTCGAGGGCCTCGAGCAGGGTCAGGTACTCGCGCAGCGAGACCGGGACCTTGGCGGCACGCAGCTCGGTGAAGAAGGTCAGCAGCATGGCGCCGATCAACGCGCCGCGGCGCCGATCGGTCAAGCCCCTTCGGGCCGGACCGCCGGGGCCTGTCGCCGCGCCTCCGCGGCGAGGTTCCAGACGATGCCGCCGACGATCAGCCCGGCGCCCACGAACAGCCACGGATCGAGCGGCTCGCCGTAGAAGCGCCAGCCGAGCACCGCGATCAGCGGGATGCGCAGGAAATCGAGCGGCATGACCAGGATGGCGTCGCCGCGGCGATAGGCGCTGGTCAGGCACCAATGCGAGGTCAGGCCCACGGTGCAGAGGACCGCCAGCGCCAGCGCGTGGCGCCCCTCGAAGGCGTGAACCGGCACCGCCGGGACGAGCCGCCCGGCGACGAGGTTGAGCGGCAACTGGATCAGGTTCATCCAGAACAGGATCGACAGCACGCTCTCGGTTCGGGTCAGCGCCTTGGTGGCAACCGCCGTGAGCGCGAACATCAGCGCCGCGGCCAGTACCACCAGGCTCGCCGGCTGCAACGCGGCGACGCCGGGCCGCAGCACCACCAGCACGCCGAGGAAGCCGAGCGCCACCGCCGCGACCCGGCTCGCGGTGAGCCGCTCGCGCAGGATCAGCACGGCGAGCACGGTGACCCAGGCCGGGGTGGTGAATTCGAGGGCGAAGACCACGGCAAGCGGCAGGAGCGTGACGCCGTAGGACCAGGCGTAGTTGCCACCCCAATGGACGAGGTTGCGGGCGAGATGCAGCGTCAGGCGCCGCGGCGCGAGGGGCCGGCGGCGCAGAAGCGCCACCGTCCCGACGATCGCCACCCCGGCCGCCGCGCGGGCCGCCAGGATGTCGAACAGGCCCAGCGCCGGGGCCAGCTCGCGCACGGCGATGGCGGTGGCCGAGAACGACAGCAGGGCGCCGGCCATCCAGAGGACGACGGCGACGAGATCGGGGAGGGGTTTCACCGACGATCTGTTACGGCCAGCGCACCGTCGGCGGCATCGACGACAGGATCGACGCGACGTTGCCGCCGGTCTTCAGGCCGAAGATCGTGCCGCGGTCGTAGAGCAGGTTGAACTCGACGTAGCGGCCGCGGCGCACCTGCTGCTCGTGGCGGTCGGCCTCGGTCCAGGGGGTGGCGAGGTTGCGCCGCACGATTTCCGGATAGATGCTTAAGAACGCGGTCCCGACGTCGCGGGTGAGGGCGAGATCGGCGGCCGGATCGCCGGTCCAATGGTAGTCGTAGAAGATGCCGCCGATGCCGCGGGGCTCGTTGCGGTGCTTGAGGTGGAAATACTCGTCGCACCACGCCTTGTAGCAGGCATAATCGGCCGCCGGATGCTTGGCGCAGGCCGCCTCGAAGGCGGCGTGGAACGCGACCGTGTCGGGATCGTCTTGTGTGCGGCGGCGGTCGAGGACCGGGGTCAGGTCGGCCCCGCCGCCGAACCACGTCTTCGTCGTCACCACGAAGCGGGTGTTCATGTGCACGGTCGGCACGTGCGGGTTCCACGGATGGGCGATCAGCGAGATGCCGGTGGCGAAGAAGCGGGGATCCTCCGCCGCGCCCGGGATCTGGCCGCGGAATTCCGGCGCGAACTCGCCATGCACCGCCGAGACGTGGACGCCGCATTTCTCGAACACCCGGCCGCGCAGCATCGCCATGGTGCCGCCGCCGCCCGGCGCACCGGAATGATCCTGGCGCTCCCAGGGCGTGCGCTCGAACCGCCCGGGCCCGCCGGCCTCGGGGGCGAAGGGGCCTGTCGCCTCCTCCTCGATCTCTTCGAGGGCGGCGCAGATGCGGTCGCGCAGGGTGGAGAACCAGGCGGTCGCCTCGGTCTTGAGCGCGGCGATGTCGGGAGCGGCGTCGGTCATGCGTCTCTCATCCCATACCGGTGGGCCGGGGCCAAGGTGTCGGCAAGGCGTCAGAGGCTGCCGAGCTGGCGCAAACCCTCGCCCAGGATCATCCCGGCCGCTACCGCCACGTTGAGCGAGCGCATCCCCGCCTGCATCGGGATCGTCACCCGGGCATCGGCATCGGCATGGACCGCGTCCGGCACCCCGGCCGATTCGCGCCCGACCATCAGGCAGTCGCCGTCCCGGAAGGCATGCGCCGTGTAGGGCACCGATCCGGCGGTGGTGGCCAGCACCAGGCGGATCCCGGCCTCCCGGCGCCAGGCCTCGAACGATGCGTAGGAGCGATGGCGGGTGATCGCGACGTGGTCGAGATAGTCGAGGCCGGAACGGCGCAGGTGGCGGTCCGAGACGTCGAACCCCGCCGGCTCGATGATCTCGACGGCGACGCCGAGGCAGGCGGCCAGGCGCAGCATCGTGCCGGTGTTCTGCGGGATGTCGGGCTGGTAGAGGGCGAGGCGCAGCATGAGTCCGGGGGCATCCTGTCGAGGGGCCCGTCATACGCCGGTCGGCGGCCTGCGGCATCGCCCCCCGGTTGGCGCCGCGCCGACGCCGCATAGCTCAGGAGCCCGACACCCTCGGGAAGCCCGCATGTTCCTCGATTGGCTCGAGCGCCGCATCGATCCCTTCGCCCCCTTCGAGGAGGCCAGGCGCCCGCCCGGCACGGTGGCGGGCTTCGCCTGGTTCTACCTGCGGCCGGTGCGGGGCCCGCTGGCGATCCTGTTCGTGGTGGCGCTCGCCGCCGGCAGCGTCGAGGCGTCGCTCTACCTTCTGATGGGATGGTTCGTCGACATCCTGGCCAAGTCCGGCCCGGAGACCCTGTGGCGCGACCACGGCACCGGCCTGATGCTGGCCGCGAGCCTGATCCTGGTGGCGCGCCCGGTCCTATCCTGGCTGCACGAGGTGCTGTCGAATCAGTTCGTGGTGCCGCAGACCACCAGCCTGATCCGCTGGCGCACCCATCTCTACACCCTCGGCCACGCCCTCTCGTACTTCCAGGCCGATTTCGCCGGGCGGCTCGCCAACCGGGTGACGCAGGTCGGGGTGGCGGTGCGCGAACTCGCCATCGTGGTGATCGACACCCTGCTCTACGTGGCGATCTTCGCGGTCACGGCGGTGAGCCTGTTCGGCTCGATCAGCCCGTGGCTGATGCTGCCGGTGCTGGTGTGGATCGTCGCCTATGCGGGACTCACCGCCTATTTCGTGCCTCGCGCCCGGGCGCGCTCGCTCAAGGTCGCCGATACCCGTTCGGCCCTCGTCGGCCGCATCGTCGACAGCTACACCAACATCCTCACCGTCAAGCTGTTCGCCCGCGACCGCGAGGAGCGCTCCGCGGTGCAGGCCGCCACGACCGACCACACCGACGCCTACCTGCACTCGTTCCGGCTCATCACCGCGGTCACCGCCACGCTCTCGTTCCTCAACAGCACGCTGATCGTGGTGACCGCCGGGGTGGTGCTGGGCTTATGGTCGCGCGGGCAGATGACCACCGGCGAGGGGGCGGCGGGCCTCGCCCTGGTGCTGCGGCTGATCGCGATGTCGGGCTGGGTGATGCAGACCGTGCGCGGGCTGTTCGAGAATATCGGCGTGGTGCAGGAGAGCATGCAGACCATCGCTCTCCCGCACGCTCTCACCGACCGCCCGGGCGCCCGCGACCTCGCGGTGACGGGCGGCGAGGTGCGGTTCGAGGGCGTCAGCTTCCATTACGGTCGGGAAGAGGCCGGGATCATCGAGGACCTGACCTTGCGGATCGCGCCGGGCGAGAAGGTCGGCCTCGTCGGCCCGAGCGGGGCGGGCAAGACCACGCTGACCTCCCTGCTCCTGCGCCTGCACGACCTCGAAGGCGGGCGCATCCTGATCGACGGGCAGGACATCGCCGCGGTGACGCAGAACTCCTTGCGCCGGCAGATCGCCGTCGTGACGCAGGACACCTCGCTCCTCCACCGCTCGATCCGCGACAACATCGCGTATGGCCGCGAGGACGCGACCGACGCCGAGATCGTGGCGGCAGCGACGGCCGCTCACGCCGACGCCTTCATCCGCGGCCTCGCCGACCACAAGGGCCGGGGCGGCTACGATGCCCAGGTCGGCGAGCGCGGCGTCAAGCTGTCGGGCGGCCAGCGCCAGCGCATCGCCATCGCCCGGGTGATCCTGAAGGACGCGCCGGTCCTGATCCTCGACGAGGCGACCTCGGCCCTCGATTCGGAGGTCGAGGCGGCGATCCAGGGCTCCCTCGACCGGCTGATGCAGGGCAAGACGGTGCTTGCCATCGCCCACCGCCTCTCGACCATCGCCGCCCTCGATCGGCTGGTGGTGCTGGATCGCGGGCGGATCGTCGAGGAGGGGCGGCATGCCGACCTGGTCAAGGCCGGGGGGCTCTATGCGCGCCTGTGGGCGCGGCAATCCGGCGGGTTCCTGGGGAGCGAGGCGGAGCGGGCGGCGGCGGAGTAGCGCGGCGCCTAAGGCGCCACATAAGCAGCGGGTTCTCTCCTCTCCCCGCCCGCGGGGCGAGGAGGATGCGCGCGGCACGCGGGGACGACCCACCCATCCGAGCAGGAGGCGCGGCCCTACCGCGCGTTGTTGAACGGCTCGAACTTGGTCAAGCCGCGCATCAGCTGGCCGAGGAACGCCTGCTCGCCACCGCTGGTCGGCGTGGTGCGGGAGATGAAGTCGAACACCTTGCCGTCCTGCTCGCCGTACAGCGCCACGCGCTCGACCTTGAAGCCGGCATTGAAGTACACCGCCAGGACGCGCTGGTCCTTCGGGCGCTCGCCCATGAACATCACGCGGCGTTCGGTGTTCTGGCTGATGTAGTACCAGGACTTGTTGCCGACGGTCGAGACGGTGGTCGGGGTGCCGAGGAGCTGGAGCACCTGCTCGGCGCTGGCGCCGGGCTTGACCTGGGCGACGGCGGCATCGTCGATGATGTAGCCGTGCCGGAACTCTTCGCCGATCACGCAGCCCGCGGCCGACAGACCGATCAGGCCGGCCGCGGCGAGGCGGAGGAGCGACGGTGTGAAGCGGCGCGGCATCGGGACCTCGGAAGACGGTGCGGGACAGTGTGTCGGCCGGCCGGACGGCAGCCTTGCGCAAGAAGCGATCGTTGCCGTACCCCGGGGTTGTGGCGTTGGCAAGGCACGGCCAAGCTTCCGCAACGGATGGCCGGTCACGGATGGCACGCCCCGGCGGCACAGGGCGGTACGGGAGAGGCGAGACACCGCACGATGATCCGAAACCCCTTCCGCCGCGAGGATGCGCGGCGGCGCGCCATCGAGGCGTTGCAGATCCGCATCAATGCCGGGGCCCGGGTGCCGGCGCTCTACCTCGATCTCGGCGTGCCCGACACGGTGGAGGGCCGGTTCGAGGCCCTGTGCCTGCACGTGGTCCTGGTGCTGCGCCACCTGCGCCGGCTGCCCGCTCCGGCCGCGGACATCGCCCAGGACCTCGTCAATGCGGTGTTCGAGCAGCTCGATGCGTCCCTGCGCGAGCTGGGCGTCGGCGACATGGGGGTGTCGAAGCGGATGAAGAAGCTGGCCCAGGCGTTCTACGGCCGCGCGAGCGCCTACGATGCCGCCCTCGATGCCGGCGACCGTGGGGCGCTGGCGGCGGCGCTCGCCCGCAACGTGCTGGCCCGCGAGGAGCCCGCGGCGGCCGAGGGTCTCGCCGCTTATGTGGCGGCGGCCGATGCCGCCCTCGCCGCGACCGATCTCGATGCCCTGATGGCGACGGGCCCGGCCCTGCCGGATCCGGCGGGCTTTGCCGGTCCCCCGGCCTGACCCGGCCGGCGCGCAGGCTCCCCGGCCCTGGCGAGGGCCTTGCACGGGAGGGCGGCGCGACGCATCTCCAGACCATTCGGGCGCGAGGCTGCGGGAGCGCCCCGGCCGGGCGGCCGCGCCCGTCTGCGCGCATCCTGGTCCGCGACCACACAGCCTTGCCCCTACAGCCTCGCCCGGCACCCGCAGGATCCGAGAAGGAGCCCTTGATGACCCCCGACAGCGTCGGCCCGTTCTCCCGCCCGATCCTGGTCGAGCGCAGCCTGAAGACCGGCCAGCCCGTCACCGTCGAGGCGACCGAGGCGGAGTGCGCGGCGCTCGCCCGCGATTTCGGCCTGCCGGGGATCGCGCGGCTCACCGGCACCTTCCGGCTCTCGGGCTCCCTGCACCGGCTCCAGGTCACCGGCACCGTCGAGGCGGCCCTGACCCAGACCTGCATCGTCACCCTGGAGCCGTTCGAGGCTACCGTGACGGAGGAGGTCGACGTCGATTTCGCCGACCAGGACGCCTTCGCGGGCACCCCGGCGGAGGACGCCGACATTCCCGACCCGATCGTCAACGGCCGCATCGACCTCGGCAGCCTGGCCGCCGAGTTCCTGGCGCTCGGGCTCGATCCCTATCCGCGAAAGGACGGCGTCGACTTCGAGCCGCCCGCGGCGGAGGAGGGCCGGACCCCGTTCGCCGCCCTCCAGGGGCTCAGGGGCAAGGACGACGGGACGGACGGCTGACGACGGCCGGACGCCGCCGCGACGCGAAAGGTTTCAGAATTCGTTTGCGGCTTGGGCCCGGGTCGCTATTTTCCGCCGCGCCGCGGACCCCCTTGTTCGCGCGTTATCGGCGGATCCGAGAGGCTGTTCGACACCCCCATGTCCCAGAGAGTGTGCATCTCGCTCGACGCGATGGGCGGCGATCACGGCCCCTCGACGGTCGTGCCCGGTGCGGGGCTCGCCCGCGAGCGCCACCCCGAGACGACCTTCCTGATGTTCGGCGACGAGGCGGTGCTCACTCCCCTGGTCGCCGCCGAGCCGCGCCTGAAGGGTGCCGTCGAGATCCGCCACACCACCGTGTCGGTCGCCATGGACGAGAAGCCGAGCCAGGCGGTGCGCGCCGGCCGCGGCAAGTCGTCGATGTGGAAGGCGATCCAGGCAGTGCGCGACGGCGAGGCCGATGCCGCGGTGTCGGCCGGCAATACCGGCGCCCTGATGGCGATGTCGAAGATCTGCCTCAAGACGATGTCGCATATCGAGCGGCCGGCCATCGCCTGCCTGTGGCCGACCGTGCGCGGTGAGAGCGTGGTGCTCGATGTCGGTGCCACCATCGGCACCGATGCCAACCACCTCGTCGACATGGCGGTGATGGGCGCCGCCATGGCCCGCATCGTGTTCGACCTTGACCGGCCGACCGTGGGGCTGCTCAATGTCGGCACCGAGGAGATGAAGGGCAACGAGGCCGTCAAGGAGGCCGCCCGCCTGCTGCGCGAGGCCGACCTGCCGGGGCTCGCCTATCACGGCTTCGTCGAGGGCACCGATCTCGGCCGCGGCACCGTCGACGTGGTGGTGACGGAGGGCTTCACCGGCAACATCGCGCTCAAGACCGCCGAGGGAACGGCCAAGCAGATCGCCGCCTATCTCAAGGGCGCGATGGGCCGCACCCTGATGGCGAAGATCGGCTACCTGTTCGCCCGCGGCGCCTTCCGGGCCCTGCGCGAGAAGATGAACCCGAGCCGGGCCAATGGCGGCGTGTTCCTTGGTCTCGAGGGCATCGTCATCAAGAGCCATGGCGCCGCCGATGCCGAGGGCTTCGCCAGCGCCATCGATCTTGCCTACGACATGGCCCGTCACGACCTGATGCGGACGATCCGGGAACGCCTCGATGCGACGCCGGCCCAGGCTTCGGCATGAAGACCGCCTCGGCATGAAGACCGCTTCGGCGTAAGGGAGGACGCATCATGACCCGCCTTCGCTCGGTGGTGCGGGGCTGCGGCTCCTACCTGCCGCGGACCGTCGTCACCAACCACGATCTCGCCGCCCGGGTCGAGACCTCGGACGACTGGATCATCCAGCGCACCGGCATCCGCCAGCGCCACATCGCGGAACCCGACGAGACCACGTCGGTCCTGGGCGTCAGGGCAGCGCAGAACGCCTTGCGGAACGCCGGCATCGACGCCTCGACGATCGATCTCGTGGTCTGCGCGACCTCGACGCCGGACCACACGTTCCCGTCGACAGCGACCCAGATCCAGGCCGGGCTCGGCATCCAGGCCGGCGCCGCCTTCGACCTCCAGGCGGTCTGCGCCGGGTTCGTCTACGCGGTCGCCACCGCCGACAAGTTCCTGACCACGGGGGCCGCCAGCCGCGCCCTGGTGGTCGGCGCCGAGACCTTTTCGCGGCTGCTCGACTGGGAGGACCGCACCACCTGCGTGCTGTTCGGCGACGGCGCCGGCGCCTTGGTGCTGGAGGCCCAACCCGGCGAGGGCCATTCGGGCGACCGCGGCGTGCTGACGAGCCATCTCCGGGCCGATGGCCGCCACCGGGACAAGCTCTACGTCGATGGCGGGCCCGGCTCGACCGGCACCACCGGCAAGCTGCGCATGGTCGGCAAGGAAGTTTTCCGCTTCGCCGTCGGCTCGGTCACCGACGTGATTGCCCAAGCCTTCGACGCCACCGGCACCACCGCCGAGGACCTCGACTGGTTCGTGCCGCACCAGGCCAACCGGCGGATCATCGAAGCCTCGGCCGACAAACTCGGCATCGCCCGCGAGAAGGTGGTGCTGACGGTCGACCGCCACGGCAACACCTCGGCGGCGTCGATCCCGCTGGCGCTCGACGCGGCCTGCCAGGACGGCCGGATCAAGCGCGGCGACCTCGTGATGATCGAGGCGATCGGCGGTGGGTTCACCTGGGGCAGCGCGCTGATCCGCTGGTAGGCCGGCCGTGTCGACCGGTGGCGCGATTGGCCAAGGCTGCTGGCCCGATCGGCCGGCAAAGTGTCCGGGAACCCGCCCGACGCCCGGTTGACCCGGCGCCCATCGCCGATTAGCGTGCGCAATCATAGACATACGTTAGTTCGCGATTCAGCCGCCGGGGGAGCAGCACGATGGCAGGCAAGACGGTCACGCGGGCCGATCTGAGCGAGGCCGTCTACCAGCGGGTCGGCCTGTCGCGGACGGAATCCGCCGCCCTGGTGGAGACGGTGCTGTCGGAGATCTGCGGCTGCCTCGCCTCCGGCGAGACCGTGAAGCTCTCGTCCTTCGGCTCCTTCGTGGTGCGCGACAAGGGCAAGCGGGTCGGCCGCAACCCGAAGACCGGCGTCGAGGTGGCGATCGAGCCGCGCCGGGTGATGGTGTTCAAGCCGTCGAACGTGCTCAAGGCCCGGATCAACGGCGACGCGGCGCCGGATGACGACGAGGGGTGAGCCACCTCTGCGCCGAGGCACGGGCTGACGCAGGATCGGGCCGATGACCGGGACGCCGATCGAGGACGAGACCCCATCGGATCCCGGCGGGATCGATCCCCCCGGCCGGGCGCTTCTGCCCGAGAAGGGGGTCTTGCCCGAGAAAGAACCTGGCGCCTTCCGCACCATCGGCGAGGTCGCCGAGGATCTCGACCTGCCCCAGCACGTGCTGCGCTTCTGGGAGACGCGCTTCACCCAGGTCCGCCCGCTCAAGCGCGGCGGCAACCGGCGCTACTACCGCCCCGACGACGTCGATCTGCTCAAGGGCATCCGTCGCCTTCTCTATGGCCAGGGCTACACGATCCGCGGCGTCCAGCGGATCCTGCGCGAGCGTGGCATGCGCTTCGTCCAGGCGGTCGGCCGTGGCGAGCAGGTCGCCCCCGCCTTCGTCGAATCCGACCACGATCCGGAGCCCGAGACCGCCCCGCCGCCGCTGGGGCGGGCGGATCGGGCGAGTCTCACCGCCGTGCTGGACGAGTTGCGGGCGTGCCGGCGGCAGCTGGCCCGTCTCGCTCCGACACGGGAGGCAACGGACGGCTGATCGGGAGCGCACAGCAAAATTCGTGCCCGGCTGGAGAACCGCAGCCCCGGCCCCGCGTTACGCGGACATGGCCAGTCTCCGCCGCCACGCATCCCCGACCACAGAACTGATCGCCCGGCTGATGCGCGTCGTGCGGACCTGCCCCGAGGCGACGGCCGATGTGCTCGAACTGGTGCTGCTCGTGAGCCAGATCGAGGCGATCCCCGCGGTCGACCGCGACTACCGCGATGCCAGGCGGGTGATCGCGCGCCTGCGTCACCCGCTCTGGGACATGACGCCCGACCAGCGCGAGGTGCTGCGCAAGGCGGCCGACACCATCCGGGATGCCTGCCGCCTGCGCGAGAGCGACATCCCGGCCGATCCGATCGGCGATGCCGGCGAGCGGGTGCGGATCGAGCGCGGGCTCGCCGCGGCCCTTGCGGGCGAGCTCACGCCGGCCCAGATCGCCCGGGTGACCGGCGCGACCCTGGCGGTGCTTCAGGCCGCGGCCGGCGACGAGCCGGGGGAGGGGACGGAATGATCGGCGATTACCCGGTCGAGGGCCGGGGCTACTGGATCTGTCTCGGCGGGGTGGCTCTGCTCGGGCTGTTCAACCTCTTCCTGATGCTGGTCCTGCACTGAGGGATCGGATTGCGGAAACCCGCATCCCGGCCCTCGACGGCGGGGAACGCGCTCCCCACATGCGGCCGGCATCCCCTCGGAGAGCTTGAGAGCGACATGACCAGCCCCTTCCGCCCGACCCTGGCGCTCGCCGTCCTGATGGCCGCCGGGCCCGTGCTGGCCGCCGGCCCTGCTTTCGCGCAGGCCGCCAAGGTGCGCGAGCATACCGTCGCCTCCGGCAAGCAGGTCCGGCTCGTGATGGTGCCGAACCTGAAGAAGGATTGCTCGCTCGGGCCGCAGCCCGAGCTGAAGGTGACGGGCGCTCCCAAGAACGGCGCCCTGGTCCAGCGCGCCGGCAAGGTGAAGACCCCCGCCACCTATCGCTGCCCGAACGTCGAGGCCAATGTCCAGGCCTTGTTCTACGAGAGCAAGGCCGGCTTCACCGGCAACGACGAGGTGACGGTCGAGATCAAGGGCACCGACGGCGCCGTGAGCACCCAGACCATCAAGCTGACGGTCGGCGCTGCGGGCACCAAGGAAGGCCCGAAGGACGGCGCCAAGGACGGCGCGAAGAAGGACACGACCGACCTCTGACGGCGACCCGGGTCAGGGTCTGACGCCGGATCCGAAACGAAGCGGGAACACCGGTCCCCTGACCGGCGTTCCCCTTGCGTCCCGTGGAGCAGACGAGGGTGCTCCGAGGGGGTGTGGAAAAACCGGAACAGGCGTGTCCTTTACGGCACAGAGCCGGTGGGACGCCGGCTTTCGCCTTGGCGGGCCTGCAACTTTCCCGGCCGAGCCGGGATGCGCCCGGGTCGAAACCGGCCTGCATACAGGCTTCCGGCCGCTTCCGCATCCCTCCCGGCGCTGCCGCGCTGCGACAAACATGGGGATATCGATTGCATCCGAGGCGGGACAGGATGATCCTGGCGATGTCGTGAGGGTCCGGAATGCCAATGCCGTCAGCGAGCGACCTCTTTCAAACTTTCGCGCGCAGCTACGAGTCCCGCCGGGACGCGGAGCTGTCCCTGTCCGAGTATCTCGAAGCCTGCCGTGACAACCCCCTGATGTATGCGAGTGCGCCGGAGCGCATTCTCGACGCCATCGGGCAGCCCGAGTTCATCGACACGGCGCGGGATTCGCGTCTGGGCCGGATCTTCATGAACCGGACCATCCGCATCTACCCCGCCTTCTCCGAGTTTTACGGCATGGAGGAGACGATCGAGCGCATCGTCTCGTTCTTCCGTCATGCCGCGCAAGGTCTGGAGGAGCGCAAGCAGATCCTCTACCTGCTCGGGCCGGTGGGCGGCGGCAAGTCGTCCCTCGCCGAGCGGCTCAAGGCTCTGATGGAGGTGCACCCGATCTACGTGCTCAAGGCCGGCAACGAGATGAGCCCGGTCTTCGAGAGTCCGCTGGTGCTGTTCGACCCCGAGACGATGGGGCCGATGATCGAGGAGCGCTACGGCGTGCCGCGGCGGCGCCTCACCGGTCTGATGAGCCCCTGGTGCCTCAAGCGCCTCGACGAGTTCGGCGGCGACATCTCGAAGTTCAAGGTCGTCAAGGTCAACCCGTCGCGCCTGCGCCAGATCGGAATCGCCAAGACCGAGCCGGGCGACGAGAACAACCAGGACATCTCGTCGCTGGTCGGCAAGGTCGACATCCGCAAGCTCGAGACCCTGAGCCAGGCCGATCCCGACGCCTATTCGTATTCGGGCGGCCTCAACCGGGCGAACCAGGGCATTCTCGAATTCGTCGAGATGTTCAAGGCGCCGATCAAGATGCTGCATCCCCTGCTCACCGCGACGCAGGAGGGCAACTACGTCGGCACCGAGAATATCGGGGCGATCCCGTTCACCGGCGTCATCCTCGCCCACTCGAACGAGGCCGAGTGGCAGAGCTTCAAGACCAACAAGAACAACGAAGCCTTCATCGACCGCATCTACGTCATCAAGGTGCCGTACTGCCTGCGGGTGACCGAGGAGCAGCGGATCTACGAGAAGCTGGTGTCGGGCTCCGAGCTGGCCAACGCCCGCTGCGCCCCCGGCACTCTGGAGATGCTGGCTCGCTTCTCGGTGCTCTCGCGCCTGCGCGAGCATGCGAACTCGAACGTCTTCTCCAAGATGCGGGTCTATGACGGCGAATCCTTGCGCGAGGTCGATCCCCGCGCCCGCTCGATGCAGGAATACAAGGACACCGCCGGCGTCGACGAGGGCATGGACGGGATCTCGACCCGCTTCGCCTTCAAGGTGATGGCCGCCACCTTCAACCACGACACCACCGAGGTCTCGGCCGACCCGGTCCACCTGATGTACGTGCTCGAACAGGCCCTGCGCCGCGAGCAGCTGCCGCCCGAGACCGAGAAGCGCTACCTCGAATTCATCAAGGGCGAACTGGCGCCGCGCTACGCCGAGTTCATCGGCCACGAGATCCAGAAAGCCTATCTGGAATCGTACCATGATTACGGCCAGAACCTGTTCGACCGCTACATCGACTATGCCGACGCCTGGATCGAGGACCAGGACTTCAAGGACCCGGAGACCGGGCAGCTGCTCAACCGCGAGCTCTTGAACCAGGAGCTGACCAAGATCGAGAAGCCGGCGGGCATCGCCAACCCGAAGGATTTTCGCAACGAGGTGGTGAAGTTCGCCCTGCGCTCGCGGGCCCAGCATGGCGGGCGCAACCCGTCCTGGACCTCCTACGAGAAGATCCGCGAGGTGATCGAGCGGCGGATGTTCAGCCAGGTCGAGGAACTCTTGCCGGTGATCTCCTTCGGCTCGAAGAAGGACAGCGAGACCGAGAAGAAGCACGGCGAGTTCGTCGAGCGGATGAAGGACCGCGGCTATACCGAGCGCCAGGTCCGGCGCCTGGTCGAGTGGTACATGCGCGTCAAGCAGGCGGGCTGACCCCGCCAACGCAACCATCGCGGCCCGCGGACGCTGTCTTTCCGCGGGCCACCCCGGAGGGGAGCGGTGGCGGGGACTGTCCCCGATACGGTATGGTGGCGTGATCGGAGAGCGCGAAGCGGATGCACATCATCGATCGACGCCTCAATCCCGGCGGCAAGAGCCTGGCGAACCGGCAGCGCTTCCTGCGTCGGGTCCGTGACGTGGCTCAGCGCGCCGTGCGCGAGGCGGCCCGGGAGAAGGACATCAAGGATCTCGGCAAGGACGGCAACGTCACCGTTCCGGTCGACGGCGTGCGGGAGCCGAAATTCACCCGCAACCCCTCGACCGGGATCCAGGACCACATTCTGCCCGGCAACAAGACCTATATCGAGGGCGACCGGATCGAGCGCCCGCCGGGCGGCGGCGGCGGACGGGGCGGCAGCGGGGAGGCCGGCGATGGCGGCCAGGACAGCGAGGATTCGTTCCGCTTCGTCCTGACCCGCGAGGAGTTCCTGGAACTCTTCCTCGAAGACCTCGAACTGCCCGATCTCGCCAAGCGCCGCCTCGCCGTGGTCGAGACCGCGACGCTGCGCCGCGCTGGCTACACGGTCTCGGGCTCGCCCGCGAACCTCTCCATCGGCCGGACCCTGCGCAACTCGCTGTCGCGGCGCATCGCTCTCAAGCGCCCGAAGGCGCCCGAGATGGAGGCGCTGGAGGAGGAGATCCGGGCGCTGGAGGAGAGCGATCCCGACGCGGCGATCCTCGACGAGCTGAAGGCGGAACTGGCGCGCCTGCGCACCCGGTCGCAGCGGATCCCTTATGTCGATCCGATCGACCTGCGCTACCGGCGCTTCGAGCCCTATCCGCGCCCGGTGGCCCAGGCGGTGATGTTCTGCCTGATGGACGTTTCGGGCTCGATGACCGAGCACATGAAGGACCTCGCCAAGCGGTTCTACATCCTGCTCCACATCTTCCTGACCCGGCGCTACAAGCACGTCGAGATCGTCTTCATCCGCCATACCGACCACGCCAAGGAGGTCGACGAGGAGACGTTCTTCGGCTCGCGCGAGACCGGCGGCACGCTGGTCTCCTCGGCCCTCGTCGAGATGAAGCGGATCATCGCCGAGCGCTACAGCCCGGAAGACTGGAACATCTACGCCGCGCAAGCCTCGGACGGCGACAACGTGTCGAGCGACGGCGCCACCTCGCAGGATCTCCTGCGCACGGCGATCCTGCCGGCCTGCCAGTATTTCGCCTATCTGGAAGTCGGCGACGAGGGCGGGCCGCGGGCCGGCTTCGTCGAGCACCGGACCACGCTCTGGCGCACCTACGAGCCGGTCTCGAAGACCAACTCGGTGCTGGCCATGCGCAAGGTCAACCACCGCCGCGACATCTACCCGGTCTTCCGCGAATTGTTCTCCCGCAAGGCCGGCCAGGAGGCCGCGGCGCCCTGAACGCCGCCGCGCCGTGAGGCCGGCGCGGCCTCCCGCACAGGGCCGCGTCCGATTGAAGACGATCCGCATCCCGCCGGGGGATGCCCCCCAGAGCACCGGGAGGTTCGACGCCCGATGAGTTCCGCCACCTTCGGCACCCGGCCCGCCGGCCCGGCCGTGATCGCCAAGAATGCCCCGCTCTTCACCGGCAACGACTGGGACTTCGACACGATCCGGCGCATCCACGACGCCTGCGAGGCGATCGCCGGGCCGGAACTGGGCCTGAGCTGGTATCCGAACCAGATCGAGATCATCACCGCCGAGCAGATGCTGGACGCCTATGCGTCGATCGGCATGCCTCTGTTCTACAAGCACTGGTCGTTCGGCAAGCACTTCGCCCAGCACGAGGCCGGCTATCGTCGCGGCCTGATGGGCCTGGCTTACGAGATCGTGATCAATTCCGACCCGTGCATCTCCTACATCATGGAGGAGAACACGGCGACGATGCAGACGCTGGTCATCGCCCACGCCGCCTTTGGCCACAATCATTTCTTCAAGAACAACTACCTGTTCCGGCAGTGGACGGATGCGGAGGGCATCCTCGACTATCTGGATTTCGCCAAGACCTTCATCACGCGGTGCGAGGAGCGCTACGGCCACAACGCGGTCGAGGCGGTGCTGGACGCCGCCCATGCCCTGATGAACCAGGGCGTGCACCGCTACCCGCGCAAGAAGCGACCCGACCTCTCCTCCGAGCAGCGCCGCGAGCGCGAGCGCCAGGAGCATCAGGAGAGGATGTACAACGACCTCTGGCGCACCCTGCCGGCCAAGACCCAGACCGGCAAGCATGACCCGCAGGCCGAGCGGCGCCGGGCCCTGCTGGAACTGCCGCAGGAGAACATCCTCTACTTCCTGGAGAAGGCGGCGCCGCGGCTGCAACCCTGGCAGCGCGAGATCCTGCGCATCGTCCGCCACGTGGCGCAGTATTTCTATCCGCAGCGCCAGACCAAGGTGATGAACGAGGGCTGCGCCACCTACAACCATTACCGGATCATGACCCGCCTGTCCGAGACGGGGCAGATCAACGAGGCGGCCTACCTCGAATTCCTGCAATCGCACACCAACGTCATCCGCCAGCCGACCTATGACGACCGGCATTACGGCGGGCACAACCCCTATGCCATCGGCTTTGCCATGATGACGGACATCGCCCGCATCTGCACCGAGCCGACCGACGAGGACCGGGCCTGGTTCCCCGACATCGCCGGCAGCGGCGACGCGATGGAGGTGTTGCGCGACGTCTGGGCCAATTATCGCGACGAGAGCTTCATCGCGCAGTTCCTCAGCCCGAAGCTGATGCGCCAGCTCCGGCTCTTCCACGTCACCGACGATCCCGACAAGCCGGAATTGCGCGTCGAGGCGATCCACGACGAGCGCGGCTACCGGCGCCTGCGCCGGGCCTTCGCGCGGCAATACGATGTCGCCTGGCTCGACCCGGACATCGAGGTGATCGATGTCGACCTCGAGGGCGACCGCAAGCTGATCCTGCACCACAAGGTGCTCAACCGCGTCCTGCTCAACAAGGACGACGCGATGCGGGTGCTCCAGCACCTCGCCGACCTGTGGGGCTACGACGTGGTGATGAAGGAGGTCGATACCGTCACCGGCGCCGTGCTCAAGGAGCACACCGCCAGCGCACGGCCGACCTTCTTCTGATCAGCTCTCCCGGGCCTGCTCGCGCACGGTCCGGGCCGCCTCGGCGCCGTAGCGGGCGATCAGGCCCGGCAAAGCCTCGGCCTCGGTCTCGGCGCCTTTTGCCGTGAGATCGGCCCGCAGCCGGTCGGCCAGCGCCTCATCGGCCGTCCGGCCGGCCGGGAGCGGTTCCGCGCCCGCCTCGATCAGGCGCTTCTTGTAGACCTCCGCCGCACTGCCGGCGAGGTTCAGGCGCTCGCACATCCAGGCGGCCAGCATCTTGTTGCGCCGGGCGAGCGCCAGGAAGCGCAGCTCCTCGTCGAGGGCGAACAGCGCCTCCGCGGCCCTTTCCCGTTCGTCGAACAGCGTGGTCATCGGGTGATCTCCGCGGTGTCTCGCCCCCGCCCTGGACGTGGCGTCGCCCGCCCGCGGCAACCAGGGCCGCGCCGATCACAAAGCCGGTGATCGCCCAAGGAACGAAGCGGGGACGCGGGGAGTTGCCCGGGGACATTGGTACTCCATGGGGGCATATGATGGCCGACGACAAAAATCTCCGGGCGCTCTTCCTGCACCAGCTCAAGGACACCTACTTCGCCGAGAATGCGATCCTGAAGGCGCTGCCGAAGATGGCGCAAGCCGCTCGCTCGGATGAATTGCGGGGCGCGTTCAGCGTCCATGTCGCGGAGACCCGCGAGCAGGTGAAGCGCCTCGACCAGGTTTTTCGGATCATCGGCGAGAAGCCCGAGGGCGTCACCTGCCAGGCGATCCAGGGCATCATCGCCGAGGGCGAGGAGGTGATGCAGGAGTTTTCCGGTAGCGAGGCGCTCGATGCCGGCCTGATCGCCGCCGCGCAAGCCGTGGAGCATTACGAGATCACCCGCTACGGCACCCTGCTGGCCTGGGCCAAGCAATTGGGGCTCGGTGAGGCCGAGAGCCTGATCAAGGAGACGCTGGTCGAGGAGGAGAACACCGACGAACTCCTGTCCGAGCTTGCCGAGGAGGCGGTCAACCCAGCGGCCGCCTAAGATCGACGGCCCAGGATGCTGACGCATCGGGCGGTTGACCAGTCTCGAATTGTCGATGTCAAGCCCAGATGTCCGGGATTTCGGGCTTGGCGAACAGTCGCGAACGGTACCAACGGTCGTTGAAAACGACCGTTGGTATAACCCGCCAGGCCCCCGCGCGTTCTCCGATGGGAGGTGTGCCATGCCGGAGATCGCCGGGATCCTCGAGACGGTCCTGTATGTCGACGACCTCGCCCGGGCGGCCGCGTTCTGGGGCGGGCCGATGGGCCTGCCCTGCCTGCACGAGGACCATCGGATGCGGGCCTACGACGTTGCCGGGCGCGGCGTCCTGCTGCTGTTTCCCCGTGGCGGCTCGCTGCACCCGGTACCGACGCCCGGCGGCACCATCCCGCCCCATGACGGATCGGGCCCGCTGCACCTCGCCCTGTCGATCCCGGCCGAGGCACTGGAGGCGTGGGAGCGGCACGTGACGGCGCACGGCATCGCCATCGAGGGCCGCACCACCTGGCCGCGCGGCGGCGTCAGCCTGTATTTCCGCGACCCCGACGGTCACCTGATCGAGCTGGCGACGCCGGGATTGTGGCAGGGTTATTGACCCGCCCTCACGCCACCCAGTGCTGCCCGTCATAGGCGAACCGCTCCGGCTGGCAGGCCAGCGCCGAGAGGCCGGCCAGCGCCGGATCGGCGATGGTGATGACGCAGGTCGGGATCTTGCGCATCCGGTCGGAGAAGGGCGGCTTGTGCTCGAAGGCGCGCCGGAACGTGCCCTCGTTCAGCACGTCGAGGATCCGGGGCGCGATCCCCCCGCCGATATAGACCCCGCCGGTCGCCAGGAAGGTGAGGGCGAGATCGCCGCAGAGCCGTCCGAGCAGCTTGGAGAACACCCGCAAGGTGCGCTGCGCCGCCTGGTCCTCGCCCGACATCCCGCGCTCGGTGATGTCCTTCGCCTCCCTCTCGCCGCCGCCGAGGCCGGCATGGAGCCGGGCGAGGCCGGGGCCGGAGAGAAGCGATTCGACGGTGATGCGGCCCTCGATCCGGGCGAGATCCGGCCAGAACGCGGCCTCCTCCGCATCGCTCGGTCCGAAATCGGTGTGGCCGGCCTCGGTTGAGACGATGGCGAGTTGCTTGCCGTAGGGAACGAGGCCGGCAGCGCCGAAGCCGGTGCCGGGGCCGAGCACCAGGCGAGCGCCGCCATCGGGGCAGAGGACCGGGCCGATCTGTTCGAGGATCGAGCGATCGCGCCCGGCCGGGTCGAGATCGGCGGCGCCGGCCGCCACCGGCACGTAATCGTTGACGATCCGGCAGCTCGCGAGGCCGAAATCACGGCCGATCCGCGCGCCCTCGATCACCCAATGGGCGTTGGTGAGATGCACCGCCGGCCCATCGACCCGGGCGGCCACCGCCAGGATGGCGGAGCGGGGCGGGGCGGCCCTGCTGTGAGCCAGCGCGGCGCGGATCGCCGCGCTCGGATCGGGATAGGCCGCGGTCTTCTCGTGGGCGAGCACCACCGGCGCAGCCCCCGGCGTCTCGTGCACGGCGAAGCGCGCATTGGTGCCACCGATATCGCCGAACAGGACCGGGAACTCGACCATGGCCGCCGCTTCGCCTCCGGAGCACGCAAGAGGTCCGGTTATAGCGCCGCGGCGGCTCCGGTCGACAGGCTCATTCCCCTTCCATCCGGCCGACTTGCTTCATCGCCCGCTTCAGGGCCAGCAGTCGGCGGTCGCGATCGCGGAACAGCTCGGCCGGGTCGCGCCCGCCCCAGTCGAAGAAACCTTTCCCCGCCATCACGCCGGTGCGTCCCCGGGCCACGAGGTCGTCGACCGCCTCCGAGCGGGTGCGCGCCGGGGGCGGGCTGTAGCTGGCATTGGCGAGCGCGTGGCGCAGCAACTCGATGCCGGTGAAATCCGCCTTGGCGAGATGGCCGAGGATCGGGATGCGCAAGGCGAGGCCGTGGATGATGGCATCGTCGATCTCGCGGGCCGAGGCCACGCCCTCGTCGAGGAGATGATAGACCTCGGCCGAGATCGCCGACTGGATCCGGTTGGCGACGTAGCCCGGGATGAATCGCTTGAGCACGATCGGCACCTGGCCGAGGCCGTGCACCAGCTGGCGCGCCTCCTCGATCACGCCCGGGTCGGTCTGCGGCCCCGGCACGACGTCGACGAGATCGACGATGTAGGGCGGGGTGTACCAGTGCATCACCAGGGCGTGACGCTGCCGGCCCTCGGGGATCAGCGGGAAGACGTCGAGGTAGCTGGTGTTGCTGGCGATCCGGGTCTCGGGGGCGCAGAGCCGGTCGAGTTCGGCGAAGGCCGCGCGCTTGGCCTCCGGATTCTCGGTGATCGCCTCGATGACGAGGCTCGCACCCGAGACCGTCGCGGCGAGGTCGGGTTCGAGACGGATCGCCTGCGCCGCGCGCTCGGGCGTCCCGTCATCCGCGACGGCGCCGGCCTCCCGCAGGGTGTCGAGGGCCGAGGCGATCAGGCCCGGTACCTGCTCCAGGGTCTCCGCCCGGCTGTCGGTCAGACGCACCCGGTGCCCGCCCAGCGCCAGCACCAGGGCGATGCCGTGCCCCATCAGACCGGCTCCGATGACCGCGATCTCGCTCATGCTGTCCTCCCGTATCGTTTGGATTGTGGTGCCTTGATCCGCGTCATTGCGACGAAGAAACGACCTGGCGCCGATCATCAGCGGCAATCGGCGTGACCACCCCGCGGCACCTCAGGATGAGGCGGCGCAGGGGACCGGCGCGCCGAGGCGTGTCGCACCGGCCGCCACGGTCCCCGCCGCGCGATGTCCCCACCGCTCTCCCGATCTTCACACCGTAGCGATCGGCGTCGTCGGCGAGCCGACCGCGCCCGGAAGCCGCAGGGGCGGTGCCGTCAGGAGGAAGCGGGAGCGGCCGTTCGCCCGCAGCCAGGTGGCGAGCGGGGTCAGGTGCCACAACTCGCCGAGGTTGACCCCGAGCCGGAACAGGCAATGCTCGTGCAGCGGCAGGGTGGCGCAGCAGCCGTCGCCCGGCAACGCCGGATGGACCTCGACGGCGTAATTGTCGGCGATGAGGGCGGCGAGCCCCGAATCGGTGATCCAGTTCAGGAGCTTGCGGTCACGTCCGTCGAGGCCGGCGCAGAGGTCGTGGACGATCGCCGGATCGGGATTGCGGTTCATGCCGAGCAGCCGTTCGGCAAAGCCCGTATGCAGGCAGACCATGTCGCCGGGCTCGACCACGACGCCGTCGGCGTCGAGGATGCGGCGCAGCCGGTCGTAGCCCAAAGCCACCCGCGCGTCGCCGCAATGGGCGTGGAGGTCGATCATCACGCCGCGGCCCTGCATGCCGCGCTCGGCCAGGCGCTCGATGCCGAGCGCCTGGGCGCGGGAGGGGGCGCCCGCCTCCTCCGGCGTCGCCGGGCCGGTGATGTCCGAGCCCGCCCGGAAGCCGTTGTAATAGACCGGGCGCGGGGTGCCGTCGCCCTCGACGTCGAACAGCGAGCCGACATGGGCGAGGCTGTCCCATTGCGTCGAGTATTGCAGATGCAGCACCGCGAGGTCGTCGCTGATGACGTCGGTGGCGTCCGGCACCTCCTCGCAGACCAGGAAATTCATGTTCGGCCGGCCGCTCGCCCGCACCGTCGGGCGGATCTGCGGCGGGTGGCGGCGGGGGTTCAGCACGTTGCCGCCCGGCACGTCGAGGGGCAGGCTGAGGCAGAAGGTCAGGCCCTCCCGCACCTCGGCCGCGCCCTGGCGCACCTTCTCGGGGGTCAGGAGGTTGAGCCGGCCCAGTTCGTCGTCGGGGCCAAAATCGCCCCAGGTCGAGCCTTCCGGTCGGCGGCGCCAGCGCAGGGTCATTTCTTCACCAGGGGACAGCGGGAGGCGGAGAGCGGCTGGAACGCCTGCTCGCCCGGAATCGTCGCGACGAGCGTGTACAGGTCCCACGGTCCCTTCGACTCGTCCGGCGTCTTGACCCGGAACAGGTACATGTCGTGGATCATGCGCCCGTCCTCGCGGATCCGCCCGCCGCGGGCGTAGAAGTCGTCCACCGGCATCTCCCGCATCGCCGCCATCACCGCCTGCGTCTCGTCGGTGCCGGCCCGCTCGACCGCCTTCAGGTAGTGCATCACCGTCGAGTACACGCCGGCCTGGGACATGTTCGGCATCTTGCCGACACGCGCGAAGTAGCGTTTCGACCAGGCCCGCGTCTCGTCGTTGAGGTCCCAGTAGAAGCCCTCCGTGAGGAGCATCCCCTGCGTCGCCTTCAGGCCCAGGCCGTGCACGTCGCTGATATAGACCAGCAGCCCGGCGAGCGTCTGGCCGCCCCCGGTCAGGCCGAACTCGGCGGCCTGCTTGATCGCGTTGGTGGTGTCGGCGCCCGCATTGGCGAGCCCCACCACCTTGGCGCCCGAGCCTTGCGCCTGGAGCAGGAAGGACGAGAAGTCGGCGGTGTTGAGCGGCGCCCGCACGGAGCCGAGCACCTTGCCCCCGTTGGCCTTCACCACCGCGCTCGCATCGCGCTCGAGATCCTGGCCGAAGGCGTAGTCGGCGGTGACGAAGAACCACGAATCGCCCCCCGCCGTCACGGTGGCCTGCGCGGTGGACTTGGCGAGCGCGTAGGTGTCGTAGGCCCAGTGGACCGAGACCGGGGAGCAGGCTTCGTTGGTGAGCCGCACGGCGCCGGGGCCGTTGAACACGATCACCTTGTTCTTCGCTTTGGCGATGTCGACGGCGGCGAGCGCGGTGGCGGAGGCCGCGACGTCCAGGATCGCGTCGACGCCGCCGGTATCGAACCAGGCCCGGGCGGTGGCCGCCGCGATGTCCGGTTTGTTCTGGTGGTCGGCGACCACGACCTCGACGGGGGCGCCCAGGACCTTGCCGCCGACATCCTCCACCGCCATGCGGGCCGCTGCGGCGCTGCCGGGCCCGGTCACGTCGGCATAGAGCCCCGACATGTCGAGCAGGAAGCCGAGGCGGATCACCCCGTCGGAGATCCTTGGGGGCCTGGAGACCGTCCCGGCCGTCTGTTGGGAATGGGCGGCCGGCGCCGGCTGCGCGCAGGCAGCCCCCTGCCACGCGATGCAAGGCAATACCGCGGCCAGAGCCGCCGCCAGAAGCGTTGTCCTCACCCGGTCCGTCCTTCGTCGAAGACGTTCGTTCGTGCGGTACGCCGTCGAGGGCGCCCGGGTGCATGGTCCGGACAAGGGAGGCCGGTTGTCAACCGTCGCCGGAGCGGAGCGGCGCTGAAAAAAGCGGTATGGCTCCGCTCGGCCGCGTCAGGCCGCCGGCCCGGCGCCGTCCGCGGCCCCCAGCCAGGGCTGGGCGTTCACCATCCCGACCCGCCATCCCGCCCCGTCCCGACCGGCATAATGGTCGAGGCGGGTGAGCGAGCAATTCTCGATCGCGAAGGCGAGGCCGCCCTGCGGTTCGAGGTTCAGCGCGAGCGCGAGCGCCGCCCGAATCGTGCCGCCATGAGCCACCGCCACGATGTCGCGGCCGCGATGCTCCGCGGTGAGTTCGTCGATCGCGGTGTTCACCCGCGCGCACAGCTCGGCAAAACTCTCGCCGCCCGGCGGGCGCTCGTCGGCGGGGGCGAACCAGTAGCTCGCGGCCGCGGGCTGGCGCTCGGCGAAGAAGCGCGTCCGGTCCTGGCCCTGCCACGCGCCGAGATTCTGCTCGGCCAGGGCGGGCAGGGCGGTCAGGCGCGGCCCGGTGCCGTCCACCGTGAAGTCGCCGGCCTGCCACAGGGCCTCGGCGGTCTGGCGGGTGCGGCCGAGATGGCTCGCGACCCAGACCGCGCCGCGGGGCAGGACCGGGGCGAGGCCGGCAAAGACGTGGGCGTCGCCGCAATCGCAGGCGATGTCGCTGCCGCCATAGATGCGGCCGCCATCGCCCCGGACGGGGGCGTGACGCACCCACCACCAGCGGGTGCGGACGAAGGAGGAGGGGGTCGAAGCGCTCATGCGCCGTCATAGCGCGAATTGCCAGGCCGGCGAACTCTCCCCATAGGTGCGCCTCCCGAGACGGAGCGGACGCATGGGCGAGGCGGAGACCATGGACGAGGCGCAGACCAGCATGATCTACGGGGCGGACATTCCCTTCGCCCGGCTCTGCGGCATCGAGGCGCTGGAGGTCGTCGAGGGGCGCACGCGCCTGCGCCTGGAACTGGGGCCGCAGCACGGCAACAACCTCGGCATCGCCCATGGCGGCATCCTCTGCACCCTCCTCGACATCGCCATGGGCACGGTGGCCCGGCTCACTGCCGGCCGCCCGGTGGTGACCCTGGACATGCAGACGCGCTTCCTCTCGCCGGGCCACGGCGTGCTCCTCGCCGAGGGGCGGGTGACCCGGGCCGGCCAGTCGATCCTGTTCTGCGACGCGGAGATCCGCGACGCGGCCGGCCGGGTGGTGGCGACCGCCACCGGCGTGTTCAAGCCGGTCGGCGCCAAGGCTTGAGGCGTCGGCGACGGTTTCCGGCGTGGTGCGGGTTCCCGCCGCGGCCCGGTGAGCCATTTCGGCAGGGGCATGGTCAGCCTCGCGCCGGAAAGGCCCCGATGACGATTTCCCTCAGCTCCCGCGCCGGTCCCGGCAGCGTGATCGAGACCGATGTCTCGGCCCGGCTCGACCGGCTGCCCTGGGGCCGGTTCCACACCCTGGTGGTGCTGGCGCTCGGCATCACCTGGGTGCTCGACGGCCTCGAAGTGACGCTCGCGGGCGCGCTCGCCGGCGCGCTGAAGGCGAGCCCGACGTTGCGATTCTCCAATGCCGAGATCGGGCTCGCCACGTCGAGCTATCTCGCCGGGGCGGTGCTGGGGGCGGTGGGCTTCGGCTGGCTCACCGACCGGCTCGGTCGGAAGAAACTCTTCTTCATCACGCTGGCGGTGTATCTCGCGGCCACCGCCGCCACCGGCCTGTCCTGGAACCTGTGGAGCTTCTGCCTCTTCCGCTTCCTCACCGGGGCCGGCATCGGCGGCGAGTACACGGCGATCAACTCCACCATCCAGGAGCTGATCCCGGCCCGCGCCCGCGGCTGGACCGACCTCGTCATCAACGGCAGCTTCTGGCTCGGCGCGGTGCTCGGCGCCGGCACCTCGCTCGTCGTGCTCGATCCCTCCCTGTTCGGGCCGGATACCGGCTGGCGCGTCGCCTTTGGCCTCGGCGCCGTCCTCGGGCTCGTCATCCTGTTCCTGCGGACCTGGATCCCCGAGAGCCCGCGCTGGCTGATGACCCATGGGCGGCACGAGGAGGCCGAGGCCCTGGTCGCCGGGATCGAGGCGCGCTTCCGCCAGGACGGGCACGTCCTCGCCGAGGGCCCGTTCCCGAAGGCGCGGCTGCGCCAGCGCAGCCACACGCCGCTCTCCGAGGTTCTGTCCGCGCTCAAGACCTACCGGCAGCGGGCCTGGGTCGGCCTGGCGCTGATGTCGGCGCAGGCGTTCTTCTACAACGCGATCTTCTTCACCTACGCGCTGATCCTGATCGACTTCTACAAGGTCCCGACGGACGGGGTCGGCTGGTACATCCTGCCGTTCGCCGCCGGCAACTTCTTCGGGCCGGTGCTGCTCGGCCGGCTGTTCGACACGGTCGGCCGCAAGCCGATGATCGCCATCACCTACGGGCTCTCCGGCGTGCTGCTCGCCGCGAGCGGATGGGCGTTCCAGCAGGAGCTGGTCACCGCAACGACCCTGACCCTGTGCTGGATGGCGGTGTTCTTCTTCGCCTCCGCGGCGGCCAGCTCGGCCTATCTCACGGTGAGCGAGGTGTTTCCCCTGGAGATCCGGGCGCTCGCCATCGCGCTGTTCTACGCGGTCGGCACCTCGGTCGGGGCGGTCGGGCCGGCCCTGTTCGGCGTGCTGATCGAGGGCCATTCCCGCACCGCCATCTTCGGCGGCTACCTGCTGGCTTCGGTGCTGATGATCGCCGCCGGGGTGGTGGCGGGGATCTGGGGCGTGGCGGCGGAGCGCAAGTCGCTCGAGGACGTGGCGAAGCCGTTGGCGGCGGCGGACTGAGACGCACCAATCGTCGAGAACGATTGGTCGGTCCGTCATCGTGATTCGGCCTCGCCGCGGGTCTTGACACCGGACCGTCGAGACGGAGGCCGTGGGCCCGATGCCTCCCGCATCCTGTGCCCGCGGTGGAACGCGCCACAGGCCGGCCTTCGGACCTTGTGCGGCCTGCGACGGCCGCGCCCGCTACACGAGACGATCGATCAGCCGCCCGAGGCCCGCCGCACGATCATGTGCGGAGACCGTCGGGCGGGAGCCGACATCGTCCGGGGCGGACTCCGCGCCGCGCACGGTCGGCTGCGTGCTGCGATCGACCGGCCCGGTTGTGCCGGAGCGGGCGCTCGGATCGACCGACTTCTTCGCCTTCTCGACGTCGGTACAGTTCCAGCACGGGTAGCCGTTGACCGTGACCGGGCTCGCGTAGTTCGCTCCGACTGCCGCGCTCATGACACCGTCACCCCTCGGCTCCGATCTGCCCTAAGGGCAGGTCTCGGACGCGACCAACGCTCGCCAACGCACCGGGTATACATCCGAATCTTTCTTGATTCGTTTGCGCGGCCGGTGAACGGAGCGTTGTCGTCCGGCGGACGGATGCGGTGATCGCCAGGCTGCGATGGCCGTTCGCCGCGCTATGCCAACGCGGCATCGACCCCCTCCCAGATCGCCCCAACCACCTCGCCCGCCGGCACCGCCCGGGCCAGCCCCGCCGCCTGCCCGGCCCAGACCTGCATCCGGCCGAGGTCGCCGTCCTTCACCGCCGCCTCGCGCAGACCCTGCGTCAGGCCGCGCTGGACCGGGTAGGGAGCGGGAGCAGGAGCATCCGGGCCAGCGGCCGCCGCCACGTACTCCGTGGCGAGGCTGCGGCCGGCGCGGCCGCTG
>NZ_LABX01000198.1 GCF_001043915.1 Methylobacterium aquaticum
CGTCGGCAGGCCAACGCTTCGCCCGCTTAGGTTCTTGTTTTGTCGTAGATTTTTATCGCCGAACCGGCAACCACTTCGGCGAAATCTGCTTATACCAACGGTCGTTGAAAACGACCTTTGGTTCTGTTCTCGAATTTTCGCCAAGCCTCTGGCTTGACATCGAAAATTCGAGATGGGTCAACGGCCCGATGCGTCAGCATCTTGGGCCGTTGGTATTAGATGGTCTTTGCGGTTCATTCCCCCCGGAACCGCCGCACCAGATCCTCCGGGATCGGCGCCGCCTTCATCCGGGTCGGGTCGTCGGGGTGGCGGCCGGCCCAGACCCGGCGCTCGCGGCCCTCGACGGCGAGAGCGCCGGCATTGAGCAGGCGGTGGCGCACGGCAAAGCTCGACCGGCCGGTATCGACCACCGTCGAGACGATCTCGATCCGGTCGCCGTAGCGCGAGGGCTTGAGAAAGCGGGCACCGGTCTCGACCAGCGGGATGCCGAGGAGGTCGTAGCGGGCGAGCATCCCGGCCTTCGGCAGCCCGGTCGCGGCCTCGCAGAGCAACGCCGTCGACCAGTCGAAGAAGTCGAAGAAGCGCGGGTTGAACACGATGCCGGCGGGGTCGCACTGGCCCCATTCCACCGTCAGGGTGCGGGCGTGGGTGAAGCCCTCGTGGTCCATGGCCTGGGTCTCGGGTGCGGTCATGCCGTCTCCGGGGTGATGAGGGCGGGGTCGAGCGATGCGGCATAGAGGCGGGCGACGGCGTCGGCCCGGTTGCGCAGCACGCCGCGCTGGTTGATCGAGCCCTTGTCGGTCACCTCGTCGCGGTCGAGGGCCGGAGGTTCGGCGAGGAGCAGGAGCCGGGCGATGCGGTTCGACGAGCCGGTGGCCTTGCCGGCGAAGGCGGCGAGGCGCCGGGCCAGGTCCCGCCGCAGCACCGGATGGGCGAGGACGGCGTCGTCGCTGCCGGTCTCGCCGGACAAGGCCCGGCAGGCGGCGATGTCGGGGAAGACCAGGGCGGCGACCTCGTCCCGGGCCTCGCCCGCGATGGCGACGTCGCGCACCAGCGGCTGGAAGGCGTCGAGGAAGGCGGCGCGCAGGGGACCGACGCTGACCCAGACCCCGGTGGTGAGCTTGAAATCCTCGTTGAGGCGACCGTCGAAGGTGAAGCCGCGGTGGAGGTCGTCGGGATCGACCGGCACCAGGGCGTCGCCGAGGCGATAGAACCCCTCCTCGTCGAAGGCCGCCGCGGTCAGGTCCGGCCGGCGCCAGTAGCCTGGGGTGACGTTGGGACCGCGCACCCGCGCCTCGCGCTTCGTTCCCACGGGCGCGACCTTCAGCGTGACACCCGGGGCCGGCAGGCCGACCTGGCCGGCCTTGGCCGGGCGATCGTCGGTGACGAGGGCCAGCGGCGCGGTCTCGGTGGCGCCCAGGCCCGTCACCATCGGCACCGTCCGGCCGATCGTCTGGCGGGCGAGGTCGTCGATGGCGTCCCAGACCGGCTGCGGCAGGCCAGCCGCGGCGAAGAAGGTGACCTGGAGCCGGCTGAAGAAGTTCCGGCGCAGGTCGGCATCGTCGCGCAGGTGCGGCACCAGCGCCTCGAAGCCCTTGGGCACCGTGAGGTAGAGCGTCGGGGCCACCTCCCGCAACGCCCGCACGGTCTCCCGGATGCCGCCGGGGGTCGGCCTTCCCTCGTCGATATGCAGGGTGCCGCCATTCGCCAGCACCAGGTTGAAGTTGTGGTTGCCGCCGAAGGTGTGGTGCCAGGGCAGCCAGTCGACCATCACCGGCGGCGCGGCGGTGAGCCCGGGAAACCGCGCCTGGAGCATCGCCTGGTTGGCGCCGAGCATCCGGTGGGTGTTCACCACCGCCTTCGGCACGCCGGTCGAGCCGGAGGTGAACAGGAGCTTTCCCACCGTGCCGGGCTCGACCGCCGCATGGGCGGCGGCCACGGATTCGGGATCCTCCCACTGCATCAGCGCCGCGAACGGCGTCGCGGGCCGGCCGATCGCCGCGCCGTCGGCGATCACCACCTCGGTGCCCGAGGGCACGGCCGCGGCGATCGCGGGAGCGTAGACCGCCCCTTCCGCCGCGAAGACGAGGCCGGGGGTGAGCAGGTCCACGATCGCCCGCAGGCGGGCATGGTCCTGCGACACAGTCGAATAGGCCGGCGAGACCGGCGCCACCGCGATGCCGACATGGAGGGCGGCGAGCGACAGGAGCGCGTGCTCGAAGCCGTTGCCGGACAGGATCATCACCGGCCGCTCGGCCGAGAGGGTCCGGGCGAGCAGGGCGGCGGCGATCCGCTCGACGGTCTGACGCGCCGCCCCGTAGGTCAGGGCGTCGAAGGCCCCGTCGGGGCCGCGCCGGACCAGGAACGGCCTGTCCGGCGCCTCGGCGGCATGGCGCGTCAGATGGGCGGTGAGGCGGTCGGGGTAAGGCGGCAAAGCCGCCGTCGCGGTGACGAGCAGGCTGCCGTCGCCGCGTTCGACGAAACGATGCGTCTCCATCGTCTCACCCCTTCACCAGCGGACAGCCGCCCTCGGAGAGCGGACGCCAGGCTTCTTCCGCCGGCACGGTGCGGACCGGCTTGAAATAGTCCCAGCCGCCCTTGCTCTCGGCGGGCGTCTTGGTGGTCAGCAGGTACATCGGGTGGAGCTTGCGCCCGTCCTCGCGGATGCGGCCGGCGCCGAAGATCGGATCGTCGGTCGGCATCGCCTTCATGGCCGCCACGACCGTTCGGCCGTCGCCCGCATCCTTCACGGTGGCGAGGGTCTTCAGGTAGTGCTCCACCGCCGAGTAGACGCCGGCCTGCATGTCGTTCGGCATGGCGTGGCGCGGGTGACGGGCGGCGTAGCGCGCCGCGAAGGCCCGGGTGCCGTCGTTGAGGTCCCAGTAATACGGCGTGACGATGTAGACGCCCTGCGTCGCCTTGAGGCCGAGCGCCGGCATGTTGGTGATGTTGAGGATCAGCCCGGCGAGGCGCTGGGCCGGGGCGATGCCGAATTCCGCCGCCTGCTTCAAGGCGTTCGAGGTGTCGTCGCCGGCATTGGCCAGCCCGATCACGTCGGCGCCCGACGCTTGCGCCTGGAGCAGGAAGGACGAGAAGTCGGCGGTGCCGAGGGGATGGCGCGACGCCCCCTTCACGCTGCCGCCCGTCGCCTTCACCTCCTCGGCGGCCGAGCCTTCGAGGTCCTTGCCGAAGGTGTAGTCGGCGGTGAGGAAGTACCAGGATTTCCCGCCCTGCTGCACCAGCGCTTTCGCGAGAGCATGGCCGAGCGACCAGGTGTCGTAGGTCCAGTGCACGGTGTTGGGCGAGCATTGCTTGCCGGTCAGCTCGGCGGTACCGGCTCCCGAGCCGATGAAGACCTTGTTCTTCTCCCGGGCTAGGTTCGCCACCGCCAGCGCCACGGCGGAGTTCGGCACGTCGACGATCAGGTCGACGCCGTCCTGGTCGAACCAGCGCCGGGCGATCGAGGCGCCGATATCGGTCTTGTTCTGGTGGTCGGCCGAGACGAGTTCCACCGGCCGCCCGGCCTGTTTGGCGAAATCCTCGATGGCGAGCTGGGCGGCGATGACCGAGCCCTGGCCCTGATAGTCGGCGTAAGGGCCCGACATGTCGTTGAGGATGCCGATCTTCACCGGCCGCTCGGCGGCGGCGGCGGAACCGAGGAGGGACAGGAGGGCAGCGAGCGCCGGGGCGAGCCGGCGGATGGGGCGACGGGGCATGGTTTCCTCCGGGGGGTGGACCGGTCTTGGTGCCGGCTCATGGGAGTCTGTGTGGGAATGTCGGCGTGTTGTCTTCGCCTTGTCTCAGGGTCATCCCGGGGCGGCACGGAGCCCGGGATGACGCGGAGGGAAGCAGGACGTGGAGAGGTGATGGGGCGCCTATCCCATTGGCCCAAGATGCTGACGCATCGGGTCGATGAACCATCTCAAATTTTTGATACTAAGCCAAAGGCTTAGCAAAAAATCGGAGAACGGCACCAAAGGTCGTTTTCTTTCGACCGTTGGTATTACTCCTTCACCTTCTTCGCCCGCCCCTCCAGGAACTCCGCCAGCCGGCGCTTCGCCTCGGCGTCGCTCTGGGCCACTGCGGTCATCAGCGCCTCGGTGAGGTAGCCGGTCGCGGGGTCGGCCTCGGCGATGCGGGGCAGGGCGTGGATGAGAGCGTAGTTCGTCAGCGGCGCGTTCTCGGCCGCCCGGACGGCGAGCTGGATCGCTCGCTCCAGCCCCTCCCCTGCCGGCGTCACGTAGTGCGACAGGCCCAGCCGCTCGCCGCTCTCGGCGTCGTGGACGCGGCCGGTCAGCATCATGTCGCGCATCCGCGAGACGCCGATCAGCCGCGGCAGCCGCACCGAGGCGCCGCCGCCGACGAAGATGCCGCGCTGGCCCTCCGGCAGGGCGTAGAAGGCGGAGGATTCGGCCACCCGCAGATGGGCCGACAGCGCCAGTTCCAGCCCGCCGCCGATCACCGCGCCTTTGAGCGCCGCCACCACCGGGACCCGGCCGAACTCGATCTCGTGGAAGGCCCGGTGCCACATCCGCGAATGCAGCATCCCGGCGGGCGCGTCGCGCTCGGTCAATTCGGCGAGATCGAGCCCGGAGCAGAAATGCGGGCCTTCCGCCGCGATCACCAGGGCGCGCACGTCGTCCGGCAGCCCCCGGGCGATGCGCTCCAGGCCCAGCACCATGCCGTCGTCGAGGGCGTTGCGCTTGTGCGGGCGGTTCAGGGTGACGATCGCCACCGCGTCCCGCCGCGTCACGACCAGGGACTCGGTGCCGAGGCCCGACAGGTCCTCCGCCATATCGGCGCTCCTCTCCGATTCTCGCTCCGGCCTGTTCGCGCCGGATTGCCAAACCTGATTTGTAATGTGATATAACTATCTCAACGGGTCAATCGGGCGGCAAGCCCTGACAGCGACTCGATCAGGGAGGGCGCCGCGATGAACCACGCGAGCGAACGGGCGAAAGGTCCGGATTCCGGGTACCGCACGGCCATCAAACGGGTGGCGGTGATCGGCACCGGCGTCATCGGGGCGTCGTGGGTATCGCTGTGTCTGGCCCGCGGCCTCGACGTGACCGCCACCGATCCGGCCCCCGGCGCCGAGAACCGCCTGCGCGAGATGGTCGCCCGGCACTGGCCGGTCCTGGAAGCGATCGGCTTGGCCCCCGGCGCTTCACCCGAGCGACTGACCGTCGCGTCCGAGCCGGAAGAGGCGGCGGCCGACGCCGATTTCGTGCAGGAGAACGGGCCCGAGCGCCTGGAGATCAAGCGCGAGACCTTCGCGCGCCTCGACGCGGCGGCCGCGCCCGACGTGGTGCTGGCGACCAGCTCCTCGGGCCTGACGCCGAGCGCGGTGCAAACCGCCTGCCGCTTCCCCGGCCGGGTGGTGCTCGGCCATCCCTTCAACCCGCCCCACCTCGTGCCGCTGGTCGAGGTGCTGGGCGGAGAGCGGACCGACGAGGGCGCCATCGCGGCGGCGATCACCTTCTACGAGAGCCTCGGCAAGCGGCCGATCCGCCTGCGGCGCGAACTCGTCGGCCATGTCGCCAACCGGCTCCAGGCGGCGCTCTGGCGCGAGGCGTTCCACCTCGTCGGCTCGGGCGCGGCCACGGTGGCCGACATCGACGCCGCCATCGCGCACGGGCCGGGCCTGCGCTGGGCCCTGATGGGACCGTGCCTGCTCAACCACCTCTCGGGCGGCCCTCAGGGTCTGGCCCACACCCTCGACCATCTCGGGCCCCTCATGGAGGCGATGTGGGCCGATCTCGGCGACCCGCGCCTGACCCCCGAGCTGAAGCAGAGCCTGGTCCGCGGCCTCGACGAGGCGCTGGCAGGGCGCGACCTCGACGCGATGGTGGCCGAGCGCGACCGGCTCCTCGTCGACCTTGTCCGGCAGAAGCGCGCGGTGCCGGACCTCCTGTGACCCCCGTCTCAACCAACCAAAGGGAGGACAACATGGCCAAGGTGATCGTGACGGTGGCGCCGACCGGCGGCATGGCGTCGAAGGCGCAGAACCCCAACCTGCCGACCCAGCCGGCCGAAATCGCCGAATCGGTGCACAAGTCCTGGAAGGAGGGCGCGGCGATCGCGGCGCTCCACGCCCGCCGGCCCGACGACGAGGCGACCTGCAACGACGGGATCTACCGCGACATCAACCGGCGCATCCGCGAGCGCTGCGACATCATCCTCAACAACTCGACCGGCGGCGGGTCGAGCGGCGACATGCTGGTGCCGCGCCCCGACGGGCTGTTCGAATCGAGCTTCGAGGAGCGGCTGAAGGGCTGCGAGGCCGGGGCCGAGATGGCGACCTTCGACGGCATGACCTTCGCGGACGTGCATGGCGGCCGCGAGATCCTGGTGGTGACGACGCCGAGCCGCTGCGAAGCCCTGGCCAAGCGCATGCAGGAGCGCGGCATCAAGCCGGAATGGGAGGTGTTCGGCCCCCAGCACATCCTTCAGGACGTGACCCGGCTGATCGAGAAGGGCTACGACAAGCCGCCCTACTACATCAACATGGTGCTGGGCGCCGACAAGGGCTTCCAGGGCGCGATGCCCTACTCGCACGACATCCTGGCGGCGATGATCCGGATGCTGCCGCCGCAATCGATCTTCTGCGTCTCCGGCATCGGCCCGGCGCAGCTGCCGGCGACGACGCAGGCGATCCTGCTCGGCGGCCATGTCCGGGTCGGGCTGGAGGACAACAACTACTATTCCCGCGGCCAGCTCGCCACCAACGAGCAGCTCGTCGCCCGGACGGTGCGGATCATCAAGGAGCTGAACCACGAGCCGGCGAGCCCGGCCGAGGCCCGGGACATCCTCGGCCTCAAGGCCGTCTGACGGGAGGGATGACGATGCGCGCCCTCCGCTCCGCCCTGCTGGCGAGCCTGATCGCCTTCGCCCCCGCATCAATCCGGGCGGAGGGCGCCGTCTCCGGCGATCGCGTCAAGATCGGCGTCCTCGCCGACATGTCGACGGCGATGTCGGACAATTACGGCACCGGCAGCGTCACCGCCGCGCGCCTGGCGGTCGAGGATTTCGGCGCGACCGTCCTGGGCAAGCCGATCGAAATCGTCGCCGCCGACCACCAGAGCAAGCCGGACGTGGCGAGCACGCTCGCCCGGCGCTGGTACGATGTCGAGGGGGTCGACATGATCACCGACCTCGGCAACTCGGCGGTGGCGCTCGGCGTCCAGGCCCTCGCGCGGGAGAAGGGACGCCTCGCGCTCATCACGGGATCGGGCTCGACGGTGATCACCGGGGCGCAATGCTCGCCCAACGGCGCGCTCTGGGTCATCGACACCCACGCGCTCTCCCGCGCCATCGCCAAGCCCCTGGTGCAGGCGGGCGAGAAGACCTGGTTCTACGTCGTCGCCGACATCACGCTCGGAAAATCCTTCGTCGCCGACGTGACCCCGGTGGTGACGGCCGGCGGCGGCAAGGTCGTGGGCCAAGTCTTCCACCCCCTGCTCTCGCCCGACCTGTCGTCGCAGATCCTCCAGGCGCAAGCCTCCGGCGCCGGGGTGATCGCGCTGTTCAATGTCGGCGGCGACGCGATCAACGCGGTCAAGCAGGCATCCGAGTTCGGGGTCCTCGGCGGCAGGCAGAAGCTCGCCGGCTTCTACATGACGGCGGTCGACGTCCATGCGCTGGGCCTCGCGGTCGCGGGCGGCCTCTATCTCGCGGAGGCGTTCTACTGGGATACCGACGAGGCCACCCGCACCTTCGCCAAGCGGTTCTACGATCGCCAGAAGGCGATGCCGAACAGCTACCAGGCGGGCGTCTATTCGGCGGTGACGCACTACCTCAAGGCGGTGAAGGCCGCCGGCACGGACGCGGCCGGGCCGGTGATGGCCAAGATGCGCGAGATGCCGATCGACGACGTCATGACGAAGGGCGGGCGCCTGCGGCCGGACGGGCGGGTGATCCGCGAGGTCTCGCTGTTCCGGGTCAAGCGCCCGGAGGAGTCGAAGGGAGAGTGGGACGTGATGGAGCGCGTCGCGACACTGCCCGGCGACGAGGCGTTCCGGCCGCTCTCGGACAGCGACTGCCCCCTGGTGAAGGGTCAGCCATGACGCTTCCTGCCCCCACCCTCACCCATGTCTTCGATGCTCGCATCATGGTGGCGGACCCGGTCGAGGTGGGCGTCACGACGGCCGGCAGCCGGCGGGTCATCGCCATTCAGGGCGGCACGGTGACGGGCCCAGGGCTCACCGGCCGGGTCATGCCGGGCGGCGCCGATTACCAGACCATCGCGGGCGATGGGCTGACCCGGCTCCATGCCCGCTACGTGATCGAGGCCGAGGGCGGGGCGCTGGTCTATGTCGAGAATACCGGCCTGCGCTTCGGGCCACCGGAGGCGCTCGAGCGCCTGCGCCGGGGCGAGCCGGTCGATCCCGGCCTGATCTACTTCCGCACCGCGCCCCGGTTCGAGACCGCTTCCCCGCATCTCGCCTGGATGCAGACCAGCCTGTTCCTCGCCACCGGCGCGCGGGCGCCGGATCATGTCAGCCTGAGCGTGTACCGGGTGGGGTGACGTCGCCCTCCGCCCGGGCCACCGCCACCATGCCGCCCTCGACCAGGGTGAAGACGATTCCGGCCTTGCGCAGGGCCTCCAGGACGTGGGGGCGCGAGCGCGAGGCCGGCCCTTCGGAATCCTCCTCCAGGCGCCGCACGGTGGAGAGCGAGACGCCGCTCTCCCGGGCGAGGTCGTTGAGGGTCCAGTCCAGGAGGCCGCGGGCCGCCCGCAGGTGGCAGCCCGCGACCGCCGGCTCGACCCGGTGCGACGGGTGCTCCGGCGGGAGATCCGCCTCGCCCTCACGCGGCGTGATGACGACGGTCCAGGAGACCGGATCGGCGGGGCCGTCGCGCGCAAGCCCCTCGCGCAGAGGACCGTCCCGAAACGGGACCATCATCATGCGGAACGGTGCGGCCCCGCCCCCGGCCAGGCGCAGGGTCGGCGTGACGCTGAACGGCCGCTCCGCCGCGGCGAGGCGGGGCAGCTCGTCGCGCCAGCGCGGCCGTTCCTCCGGGACGATCGGTGCGAGCCAGTCCGCCCGCACCTCCTCGCGGCGCAGACCGACGAGGGCGAGGAATTCGGATCCGTACTCGGTCGGCGGCAGGCTCGGCTCGGTATGGATGAAAACCTGCGCCTGCTGCGCCAGGCTGGACCGGCGCTGCTGCTCCAGGCGATGCAGCTCGGCCAGGCGCTCGCGGTCGGTCACGTCGAGGAGCACGCCCGTCGCCGCGACCGGGCGCCCCTCGGGGCTGAAGAAGACCTCGCCGCGGCTCACCACGATGCGCGCCGTCCCGTCCGGGCGGATCAGCCGGACCGTGTGGCTGCCGATGATCCCGGCATGGACGATCTGGGCGGCATCCTCCAGCACGTCACGATCGGCCGGGTGGACGAGACCGTGCAGCCGCTCGTAGCTCGCCGTCTCCCCCTCCGGCAGCCCGAGCAGGCGGTAGAGCCCGGACGACCAGACCTGCCGGCCCGAGATGAAATCCCAGCGCCATGCCCCGGTGAGGCCGAACGCCTCGATCAGGCGCATGAAATCGCGGGGCGCGAGGTCCGCCGGTCTCGGAGCCCCATGCGGGACGGGAGGATGCTGGCTCATCGGGCGCTAAGCGGATGTCGCAACGGAAACTCACGATAAAACAAATACTTATACCGACAGCCGAAGATGCCGACGCATCCCTTCGATCTCGGG
>NZ_LABX01000199.1 GCF_001043915.1 Methylobacterium aquaticum
GGCCGTCGCCGGCCGGCCGATGGATGGCGCGCCCGCGGGGGTGATCGGCCGGCCGGCGACGGCCGGGAGCGGCGTGCCGCCCGCACCGGGCAGGGCCCGCGCCGGATCGGAGCGCGGCCCGGCCGGGGGTTGAAGCGGGATCTGCCCGGGCAGGCCCGGCCGCAGGGCGCTCGCGCCGGGCCGCATTCTGCCCGACGATCCAGGCGCGCGCGGAATCTGGCCCGGCGCAGCCGGCGGGTCTCGCCGCAACGCCGCCTTCTGGGCGATGGCGGGCGGCAGGGCGACCTGGGCCGCCGCGGCGCCGAGCGCCGCCCCGACGATCGCGCCGGCCACCGGCGCGAGGCGCGAGGCCCCCGGCTGTGGCGGCTCCACCGCCGGGGGCGCCACCATGGAGGCCGGCATGGGAACGAACGCCGGTACCGGCAGGACGTAGGGATCGGCCGGCGGCGGGGGTGGGGCGAGGTCCACCAGCACGGTCGGCCGGGGCGGCAGGAAGGCGACGGGCGGCGGCGGCAGGGCGTAGACCGGATCGTTGAGGACGAGCGCCGGCCGCTCGACATAGACCACCTCCTCGGGCGCTGGCGGCGGCACGTCGTAGGCGAGCACGCGGTAACCCGGCGGCGGCGCTACGGCGGCGGCGAGCGCCGAGAGGCGCCGGCGGGCGTCCCAGGCATGCGGCCCGCCGGGATAGCGGCCGAGATAGGACCAGTAGCCCTCCGGCGTGTCGGTGAGCGCGCTGCGGCGCCAGGTCAGGGCCTCGCGGCGGGCCGCGATGATCGCCCGCACCCGCCGGGCGAGCGGATCGCGCGGATAGGCGGCGACGAAGTCCTCGTAGCCCGCCAGGGTGTCGCGGCCGAGGCTGGCAGCGTAGGCGTCCCGCGCACCGATCTCGCCGAGCGGCGCCTGCGGCGGCGCGAAGCCGGCCAGGGCGGGCGCGCCGGCCCGCCGGTCCAGGAACACGAACGGCGCGTCGATGCGCGAGGCGCTCCACGGCACCTCGGCCCCGCGCGTCGCCTCCGCCACCCGCAGGCGCACCCGCTCGAACAGGGCGGCCGGCGCGAGCCCGCCCTCCCGGATCATCTCGACGAGGGCGAGGGCATAGGCGCCGTAAGGCCCGGACTCGGCCGGGCCGACGGTGCCGGGGGCGGCATTATAGGCGATCAGGCTGCCGGGCTCCGCCTCGACGAGAGGCAGGCCGCCGGCCAGAGGATCGCCCGTCAGCCGGAACGGTGCCGTCCGGCCGGCGTCCAGCACCACGAAGCGGGCCTTGAGCGGCAAGGCGGCGAGGCGCTTGACGTCATCCGAGATCCGCACGGCCCGGAGGGGCACGTCGGAGGCGGTCTCGATCCGTGCGTCGACCGGCGCGACATAGGTCTCGTTCTCGAATTGCAGGCCGTAGCCCGAGAGGTACAGGAACGCCACCGCGTCCGGTCCCGCCGCTGCGGCCTTGTCGGTGAAGTCCCGCAGGGTGCGCCGCAGCGTCTCCTCGTCGAGGTCGCGGGCGCCCTCCACGTCGAACCCCGCCGCCTGCAAGGTCTGGGCGACGAGGCCGGCATCGTTGGCGGCGGTCGGGAGGGGGCCGGCCGCATAGGCGCCGTTGCCGATCACCAGGGCGATCCGCCGCTCGGCCGCCGCCGCGGGAAGGGCGGAGGCGACGAGGGCCGCCAGGGCGAGCAGCAGGTGTCGGAGCGGCGGCATGGCGGTGCCCTCCCGGGTGACGAACGGGCGCGCGGGAGCCGCGCGCATCCCCTGGTTGTCCGTGCATCGCCGCCCTTCGAGGCGGCACGATGGCGGCCCCATCACGGGATGCCACGCTTGAACCGGCACTGAACGGTGCGGCATCAGGCTTGCTAAGCCGATTTCGCCGAAGTGGTCACCGGTTCGGCGGCAAAAATCTGCGGCGAAACAAGAGACTAAGCGGACGAAGCGTTGGCCTGCCAACGCAAGTCTGCTTAGGGCTTGCCGAGAGGGACGATGGGAATGCCGGACCGCCTGATCCATGCTGCCGCCAGCATCGCGCTCCTGCTCGCGATCGCGGGATTGTTCTCGACGAACCGCCGGGCGATCCGGCCGCGGGTGGTGCTGTCGGCGCTCGCCGTGCAGATCGGGATCGGCGCCCTGGTGCTGTTCTGGCCGGCCGGCCAGGCTGCGCTCGGTGCCGTGGCCGACGCGGTGCAGGCGGTCCTGTCCTATGGCGACAAGGGCGTGGCGTTCCTGTTCGGCGGCCTCGTCGAGCCGAAGATGTTCGAGTTGTTCGGCGGCGGCGGCTTCGTGCTGGCTTTGCGCGTATTGCCGCAGATCATCTACGTCTCGGCGCTGATCGCGGTGCTGTACCACTTCGGGGTGATGCAGGCGCTGGCCCGGGCGCTCGGCGCGGCGTTGCAGCGGGTGCTCGGCACCTCGCGGATCGAGACCTTCGCGGCGGTCATCACCATCTTCATCGGCCAGAGCGAGATCGCCGTGGCGCTGCGGCCGTTCCTGGCGCTCCTGACCGGTGCCGAATTGTTCGCCGTGATGACGAGCGGGGCGGCCTCGACCGCGGGCTCGATCCTCGCCGGCTATGCCGGGCTCGGCGTGCCGATGCCCTACCTGCTCGCCGCCTCGTTCATGGCGATCCCCGGCGGGCTCCTCTACGCCAAGATCCTGGTGCCCTCGACCGAGCCGAGCCGGGTCAAGACCATGCGGGTCACCTTCGGCGAGACCCGGGCCGTCAACGTGATCGAGGCCGCCGCCGACGGCACCCAGAAGGGCCTCGCCGTCGCGGTCGCGGTCGGCGCGATGCTGATCGCCTTCGTGGGGCTGATCGCCCTCGTCAACGGCGTCGTGGCCTATGCGGGCGGCCTCGTCGGCATGCCGGGCGCCTCGATCGAAGGGGCGCTGGGCTTCGTCCTGGCGCCGCTCGCCTGGCTCCTCGGCGTGCCGTGGGACCAGGCGACCCTGGTCGGCGGCGCCATCGGCCAGAAGCTCGCCTTCAACGAGTTCCTGGCCTATGCCAACCTCTCGCCGGTCCTGAAGAGCGGCGAACTCGGCCCGCGCAGCACCGCGATCCTGTGCTTTGCCCTGTGCGGCTTCGCCAACCTGTCGTCGATCGCGATCCAGCTCGCGAGCTTCGGCAGCCTGGTCCCCGAGCGGCGGGCCGAGGTCGCGTCCTACGGGTTGCGGGCGATCCTCGCCGGCACGCTCTCGAACCTGACCAGCGCCGCGATCGCCGGGGTGTTCATCGGGCCGTGAGGCTGCGGTACACCGCCGTCTCGAACTCCGAGAAATTCGCGATCGCGGCCGGATCGGCGAAGGGAAAGAGTTGCGTGCCCCAGAACCCGCCGATCCCGGCGGTCCGGTCGATCCAGAAATACAGGTTGGCGAGCCCGGCCCAGGCGAGCGACCCGGCCGAGCGTCCGGTCGGCGCCGGCTCGTCGTTGATCATGAAGCTCAAGGACCAGGATTTCGGCATCCCGGGGAAGAACTCGGCGTCGTGCGAGAGATGGCGCTTCACCCCCGGCAGGGCGCGGATCTTGAGCGTCGGCCCGAGGCCGTTCGTTGCCGCCATCGCGACGGTTTCCGGGCGCAGCACCGGCCCGTGCGGGCCGGCGCCGTCGGCGAGCCACATCCGGATGAAGCGCAGGTAGTCCTCGGCGGTCGAGTAGAGGCCGTGGCCGCCCATCTCGACCTCCGGCTCCTGCGGCAGCGTGAAGCCGGCGATCTCCGTCAGCGTGCCGTCCTCCGCGCGCTGGTGCATCCGGGCGAGGCGGGTGCGCTGGGCGTCGGTCAGCGTGAAGCCGGTCGAGTCCATGCCGAGCGGCGCGAAGATCCGCTCCCGCATCACCGCTCCGAGGCGCTGCCCCGCCACGGCCTCGACCACCAATCCGGCCCAGTCGATGTTGCTGCCATATTCCCACGAGTCACCGGGATCGAACAGCAGCGGGGTCATCAGCGAGGCGCGGGTGCCGCTCGTGACGGTCGGCTGCTTGCGCGCGCGCAGGAGCCGAGCATAGGATTCGTTGAAGATGTCGTAGCCGAAGCCGGCGGTGTGCAGCAGCAGCATCCGGGTCGTGACCGGGCGCGCCGGCGGCCGCAGGCGCGGCGTGTCGTCCTCGGCGAAGCCGTCGAGCACCTGGATCTCGGCGAGGGCCGGCACGTAGGCGGAGGCCGGGGCGTCGAGATCGAGCCGGCCGTCCTCGGCGAGCTGCAGGACGGCGGTGGCGGTGACCGCCTTGGTGGTGGAGAAGATCGCCATCACCGTGTCGGTGGTCATCGGTGCGCCCTCGCCCCGCAGCCCTGCGGCGCCGGCATAGAGCGTGCGCTCCCGGGTCGTCGCCATCGCGACCACGCCGGGAAGGGCCGGGGACCCGGCGGCCCCGCGGTGCAGGATCGCGTCGGCCGCGGCCTTCAGATCGTCGCCCGTGACATCGTCTCCGATGAGATCGTCGTCCATGGCGGTCCTCCCGGCGCGTGGCCGATTCCGTGTCGTTGCCCGGCAGACTACGCGGACTTGCGCCGGCGCGCCAACCGCGACGAGGCGCGGCCGGCGTCCTGACGGCGGGGAGGATGCTGGCCGTGGCGGGGGATGCCGCTTGGTTCGACGCGACCGCTTCCGGCCGCTCGACGCGCTCATCCCCCGTTCACGCCCTCACCCCATCGGCAACGGCGTCCGCGCGGCTTCCGCCACCGCCTCCTGGCGCCAAGTCGAGGGCTGGTCCGACGAGCCCGTGCCGAGCGCGCACTGCACCATCACGCTGTCGGCCCAGCGGCCGTAGCGGTAGGCCACGGCCGGCAGGTGGCCGACCTTGGTGAAGCCGCAGGACTCGTGCAGCCGCAGGGACGCCTCGTTCTCGGCGTCGATATAGCCGATCATCTGGCGGTAGCCCCCCGCCGCGCAGGCTTCGATCAGGGCCGGCAGCAGGCGCCGGCCGATGCCGGCGTTCAGATGACCGGCATGGACGTAGATCGAGTGCTTGAGCGTGTAGCGATAGGCCGGCCGCTTGCGGAACGGCACCGCGTAGGCGTAGCCCGCCACCATCCCGTCGCGCTCGGCCACGAGATGGGGCAGGCGCTTCGAGCGCATGTTCTTGCGCCGGCGCTTGAGGTCGTCCGGCAGCAGCCGGTCCTCCTCGAAGTCGCCGGTATCGCCGACGCCGTGGCGGATATGGTGCTCGTAGATCTCGATCATCGCCGGGACGTCGGCATCCGTCGACGGACGGATCACGATCCCGGGCTGCACGGCCACCGAGTCCATCAGCGCCCCTCCCGCAGCACGTAGGTGTAGAACCGGATGCGCCCATCCGGCTCGACCTGGCGGTAGACGCCCTGGATCTCGGCCTCGAAGCCCGGGAACAGGTTGGCGGCGGCCTCGAACATCTTGAAGTAGTCGAGCATGGGCTTGGCCCGCTCGTCGAGCCGCTCGCCCGGCAGCACCGTGCCGATGCCGGGCGGGTAGACCAGCATCAGAGTGGTGGCGACGCGCCCCTCGGCCTCGGCGATCGGCACGAAATCGACGTTGTTGCGCGTCAGCATCTGCGCGGCGGCCTTCGGCGGCATCACCATCTCGGGCAGATGCTCGGGCATGAACTGCTTGCGCTGGAGACCCGAGGTGCCGGCCTGCCGGTGGAAGGCGTGGTAATCGGCGCAGAGGTCGCGCAGGCGCACGCCACCATAGCGCTGCGGCCGGCGCCGGACGAATTCGGGCATCGCCTCCTCGAGCAGCACGTTGTCGTCGTGCAGGCGCTTGAAGGCGACGAGGCCGGAGATCAGCGTGCCGGCCTTCGAGGATTCGACGCCGGGCGTCAGCAGGAAGAGCAGCGAGTTGAGGTCGTTCTTCTCCGCGACGATGCGGTTCTCGCGCAGGTACTGGGCGACGATCGGGGCCGGCACGCCGTGCTCGGCGTAGGCGCCGGTCCGCCGGTCGAAGCCGGGGGTGAGCACCGTGAGCTTGTTCGGGTCGGTGATGGCGTAGCCCGGCGCCACATGGGTGAAGCCGTGCCAGCCGGCCCCGGGCTTCAGCTCCCAGTGCCGCGCGTCGGCGGCGAGCTCGTCGGTGGGCAGGCTCTCCCACGCGACCTCCGCGCCATCCGCGCCCGTCGCCAGGTCGGGCACGAAGGGATCGAAGAACCAGCGGCGCTTGGGATCGCGCTCGTTCTCCTCGAACTCCTTGCGGATCGCCCGCACCTTCTTGCGCCACTCGATGCCCAGCCGGATCGTGTCGTCCCACAGGATCATGCCGGAGCGCCCCTTCATCATCTGGGCGCCGACGTCGAGGGAGGCGAAGAGGGGATAGAACGGCGAGGTCGAGGCGTGGACGAGGAAGCTCTCGTTCAGCCGCCGGTGCTCGACCCGCCGGGTCTGGCCGCGGATATGGCCGTCCTTGGTGTGGATCTGCGACGCCTGGCTGAAGCTCGCGAGCTGCTTGTGGGTCGATTGGGTGGCGATGATGCCCGGCGAGGTCTCGTCGAGCCCGGTCAGCCCCATGGCGTAGCGGCCCTGGAACAGGGGATGGAACTTCATGAAGCCGGCCCAGGCTTCGTCGAACAGGATGTAGTCGCAGAGATGGCCGATCTTCGCGACGATCTCGCGGGCGTCGTAGATCGTGCCGTCATAGGTGCATTGCTCGATGACGGCGACGCGGAACGGCCGCTCCTTGCGCCACGCCTCCTTGTCCTTGACGAGGGGGTTGTTCCGGATCTTCTGGCGGATCTTGTCCTCGTCGAGCGCCTCGTGGAAGATCGGGCCGATCAGCCCGTAGGCGTTGCGGTCGGTTTCCAGAAAGATCGGGATGCCGCCGCCGAGGAACAAAGCGCCGTGATGCGCCGCCTTGTGGTTGTTGCGGTCGAACAGCACCAGGTCGTCCTCGGCGACGAGCGAGGACAGAACGATCTTGTTCGAGGCCGAGGTGCCGTTGAGGACGAAATAGGTCTTTTCGGCCCCGAAGATCTGGGCCGCCTCCTTCTGCGCCTTCAGCGCCGGGCCCTCGTGGGTCAGGAGGTCACCGAGGTCGAGGACCGAGTTGTCGAGGTCATCGCGAAAGATCGCCTCGCCGAGATGCTCGACGAAGATGCGGCCGATCGGCGAGCGATTGTAGAAGATGCCGCCATTGTGGCCCGGGCAGGTCCAGAGCTGGTTGCCCTTCTCGGCATAGTCGACGAGCGCACCGAAGAACGGGGTCTTCAGGGTCTCGGCGTATTGCGTCACCCGGCTGACGAGGCCGCGGGCGATGAACTCGGGAGTTTCTTCCGCAAGGAAGATGTAGCCGTCGATGAAGTCGAGCAGCTCGACCGGGATGTCCTCCAGGCGCTTGCGGCGGACCATGATGACGATCGGCATCTCGAGGCCGCGCTTGCGCATCATGTCGATGAGCGCCGCCGCCTTGCCGTCGAGGCCGCGCTTGCCCCAATCCACCACCAGGCAGCCCACCGCCGCGTCGGTCTGCACCGCGATCGCCGCGTCCTCGACCCGCCGCGCCCGCACCACCTCGAAGCCGCGCTCCTCGACCGCCGCGACGATCTGATTGACGCGCACGCCCTCCAGATCGTCCGGGTCGAAGGCCGGCGTGCACATCAGCACGGTGAAGCGGCGGTGGAAATCCATCGGGCGGGGCTCCTGTCCTCTGGGGAATGGCCTGCGTGTCGGCCGCTCTCGTGACGTTCCGATGACAATCGCGGACCGGCGGCGGTTTCAGCCGGTCCGCAGGAGGGACGCGAGGGCGGCGCTCAGGGCGGCGTAGCCGCGGGCATTGAGATGGAGCCGGTCGGCCTCCAGGCGAGTCGCCGGCTCGGGGTGAAGCGCCGCCTCGCCATCGAGGAGGGGCAGGGCCTCGTTTCCGGCCCACGCGCCGATGGCGGCGTTGAGGGCGAGCCGGTCGGCCTCGCACCGGCCGGGCGGGGGCGCGCGCCACGGCACCGTGGCGAGCACGATCACCGGCGGCGCCCAGGCGGTCCGCAGCAGCGCCACCAGGGCGGCGAGGCCCGCGACGATCGCCTCGGGGGCGTCGCCATCCGCGAAGCTGTTGGTGCCCACCATCACCACGGCGAGCCGTGGCCTGACGGCGATGGCGGCCATGGCGGCGAGGCGCCAGCGCGTGGTCTGCACCCGGTCTCCCGGCAGGCCGAGATTGCAGGCCGGCAGGCCGGTTGCGCGGCTCAGAGCCGGCTCGGGCCAGCCGGCGGCAAGCGAGTCGCCGAGGAGCACCGCCTCCGGCGCGGGACCGGAGGCGAGGCGGGCCATCAAGGCGCGGTGGCGGCGCAGGCCGGACGCCTTCGCGGGTGGGACAGGGGGACGGGCCGTGCTCACCCCATCGCCGGGACCACCCCCTCTTGCACAACCACGAGCGGCTCCTGTCTCGCCCACCGGGAGCGGTTCGTCAGAGCGGCGTCCACCGGACACGGCCAGACCGGTCGATCCGGGGCGCCGGCCTCGTCCACCCGCACCACCGACCGGATCGACAGGCCGGCGCAGGGGGGGCGGCCGAGTGAACACCCCGCAAGACCCGCGCGACGAGGATGCCGATCGGACTGGATTTGTTAGGATGTGGTCGATACCGTCACGGTGTCGGTCGGGCCTGCGCCCGATCAGGCGCGGGCGGGCCGGCGCAGGCGCCGCATCAGGGTCTCACTCATGTCCCAGGGGGTCGGTCCGAAGGCCGGCCGACGATCTGGCAAGATCGGCTCAGCGGAACCCGATGACCTTGCGATCGCGCTTGCGCTCGGCGGCGGGCTGGTAGGCGATGCGGCTGTGATGGGCGCAGTAGGGCAGGCCGGTGATGGCGCGGTCGCCGCAGAAGCGGAAATCGGGCGTCGACGGATCGCCCATCGGCCAGCGGCACATGAAGTCCCGCAGCTCCATGATGGTGACGCGGGCGCTCTCCGGCAGGGCGACCGTCGCGACGGGAGGCGTGGCCTGAACAACGGCGAGAGCCGGCGGCTCCGGGGCGATCACGGACGGGACCTCGACGACCGGAAGGAGGGTCTCGGCCTCGGTCCGGGGACGACGGCTTCCGGCCGGCGCGGTTCCATTGCCCTTCGCCACGCGCCCGGCCAGTCCGAGGCGGTGAACCTTGCCGATGACCGCGTTGCGGGAGACGCCTCCGATTTCGGCCGCGATCTGGCTGGCGCTGCGACCGTCGCTCCACAGCCGCTTGAGAAGCTCGACGCGTTCCTTCGTCCAGCTCGGACCCGCATCCGTCATCGCCGCCTCCACTCCCCCGACATCACCCATGGAATCGGCACGCAGCCGCGAGCGGTCGCCGTTCGACCGCGCGTTCAATTCGTTCGATCCTGCTGGTGATCGCCGCCCCGCCCCGAGCGCTGGCGACGGGGGGAACCTACAGGACGGCCTAACATCCGCGCAAGAGTCCGGCCCCCGCCGAGTTGGTTTTTCCCCGCGCCGGAACCGCCGTCCGGACTTGGCCGAACCGCTCCGCCGCTCCGCCGCCGGCCCCACGGGGTCGAAAAATAATACCTTTGTTTATCAATGACTTGCGCTGGTCGTGGCCGGACTTCGGTCGGCCCGTGTGCCCCACCTCCGCGGCGTGACACGCCGCTCCTGGACGCGATAACTCCAGGTTGTTGCGACTGTCTTGGACAAGCGTGGCCGTAGAGCCACGGCGTCGGCCGGCCGGGCGCGACCCGGCACGTTGCCGGGGGCCGGGGCGGGGCCTATCTTGAGACGACCATCAGGCCGACGCCAGCATCGACGGCCGCTCCGGGAGACTTCATGCGACCACTCCTCGCGTGCGTGCTGCTCACACTCTCCTCGCCTGCCCTGGCGGCGGAGACCGTGCACCTCGCGCCCCATCGTGCCGTCTACGACCTGTCGCTGTCCGGCAGCTCCGGCACCCGCGCGGTCGAGAGCGCCCGCGGCCGGATCGTGTTCGACTTCAGTGGCGATTCCTGCAAGGGCTTCGCCCTGCAATACCGGCAGGTGACGGTCCTGGAGAGTTCGGAGAGCGGCACCCGCACCTCCGATCTGCGCAACACCACCTTCGAGAGCGGGGACGGGCGCAGCTTCCGCTTCCGCACCCAGTCGGATCTCAACGGCAAGGCGTCGGCCCCGATCGACGGTCATGCCGAGCGCCGGGACAGGGGGCTCGACATCAGCCTCAAGCAGCCCAAGCGCGGCGAGATGGCGGTGCCGGGCGAGGTGCTGTTTCCGGCCGCCCACATGAGGCGGCTGATCGAGGCCGCCAAGGCCCGGCAATCCACCGTTGCCGTCAAGGTGTTCGACGGCTCGGACGACGGCCGCAAGGTCTACGACACCCTGGCGGTGATCGGCCCGCAGCGCCTCGCCGCGCCGTCTGGGCCCGGCGCGCCCGATGCGCCGAAGCCCGCCTCCGCCCCGGTCGAGGCCCCGCTGCGCGAGGGCGCGATGGCGGGGATGCCGCATTGGCCGGTGACGCTGAGCTACTTCTCGCCGGGGGAGGGGGAGCGGACCCCGGTCTACGTCCTCGCCTTCGATCTCTACGAGAACGGCGTCAGCGGGGCGCTGCGGCTCGATTACGGCGAGTTCTCGCTGAAGGGCGAGCTGTCGCGCATCGATCTGATGCCTGAGAGCAAGGACTGCCCCTAAGCACATTTCGCCGAAGTGGTCACCGGTTCGGCGATAAAAATCTCCGACACAACAAGACCCTAAGCGGGCGAAGCGTTGGCCTGCCAACGCAAGCCTGCTTAGGGCGCGGCCGTCAGCGCGGCTTGCGCTCCGGCGGAGCCTTGCCGGCCTGCTGGCCCGCATGCCCCGTGTCGGCCTCGTCCCGGCCTCTCGGCGCGAAGCCGAGCCCGCGCTGCACCGCCGCCGCGCCGAAGCGCTCGCGCAAGGCATCGATCGCGGCGGCCCGGCTCGCCTCGCGCACGGCCGAGACGTCGGCGAGATCGCCCCGATCGGCATGGGCGGCGGCGCAGAGATCGCCGGCTCCGATCCCGATCAGCCGGTAGGCGGTGCCGTCGCACGAGTCCCGCAGCAGCGCCTCGGCCGGGCGAAACAGCCGCTCGGCGACCTGCGTCGGGGCGAGCCCCGAGCGGGTGCGGGTGCGCAGGCGGAAATCCCGGTCCTTCAGCTTCAGGGTGACGCTGCCGGCGGCGAGGTCCGCCCGCTTCAGGCGCCGCGCCACCGTCTCGCACAGCCGCCACAGCACCGGGCGCAGGGCCTCGAAGGCGCGCAGGTCCTCCGCGAAGGTGGTCTCGCCGGAGATGCTCTTTGCCTCGCGCCGCGGCTGTACCGGGCGCGGGTCCTCGCCGCGGGCCAGCGCGAGCAGGCGGGTGGCGTCGCGTCCGAGCGCCGCATGCAGCCGCTCCGGCGCGACGCGGCCGATCTCGCCGATCC